>JBFHII010000201.1:0-5723 GCA_041596535.1 Breoghania sp.
GCGGCGGCGTGATCTTCGGGGCTCCGGGAAAAAAACAACGCCGGAGCCCTTTTCGTTTGTTTTCATGCAACTGGCGCCCGGCGACCCTGGGTACTCCGTGGCCGCCGGCGACCGGATGGTAACCTTCCGCTTCGTCAATTGTCGCGTTTTGCGGTAGACTGGCGCGTGCAAAGCGAGCCGGGAGAGCGCCATGTATGGACATTCCTCGCAGCAATTTCGCAAGACCGCCGGTGGCTGGCGCGCGCGCGCCCTGACGATCCTCGTCGTGGTTCTGGCGGCAATCGTGGTCACGGTCGAGGCCGCCGGTGCCGGCGGCATGACACCCGAGGCAGCCGCAGAGCGGATCATTGTCGCCGAGACGCGGGACGAGTGCATCATGCGCTGTGTCGCCAACCGCGATCTCTGTCAGCGCTCCTGCAGCAATCAGTTCGATCAATGCATCGCCGGAGGTGGCGACGATGGCAGTTGCGGCGCGATTTTCAGGACCTGTCGCGACGATTGCGGCTCGGTCGGGTTCAACCGCTGCGTCGCCGAGCAGTGCTACACGCTGCCGCAGTGACGCCTGCGCCGCCCAAATCAGCCGCGGAGCGCGGCAACGCACGCTTTTGCCGCCGCGGAGACCTGTTCGACCGTCCAGTCCGGCCTGAACAGCGCCGAGCCGATGCCATAGCCGTTGGCGCCCGCCGCCTTGTAGGTCGCGGCGTTCTCGGACGACACCCCGCCGACCACGAGCAGCGGCATGTCCTGGGGCAGCACCGCCTTCAGCGCCCTGACGCCCGCGGGTCCCGCAAGGTCGCCGGGAAACAGTTTCAGCGCGTCGGCTCCCGCACGCACCGCGCGGAAGGCCTCGGACGCGGTAAAGAAGCCCGGAAGGGAGACGAGGCCGCGGCGCTTGGTTTCCGCGATCACGCTCTCGTTGGTGTCCGGCGAGACGATGAACCGGCCGCCGAGATCATTGACGACATTCACCTCGCCGACATCGAGCACCGTGCCTGCGCCCACCAGGGCGTCCCGCCCCACGGTCTCCACCAGCGCGGCCAGCGCCTTGTGCGCCTGCGGCCGGTTCAAGGGCACCTCGATCAGACGGATTCCGGCGTCCACCAGCGCCCGGCCAACGGCGGCCGCATCGCCGGGTTGCAGGTCGCGCAGGATCGCCACCACGGGGACGGCGGCGAGGTGCCGGGCGAACGTGTCTTCAAGAATGCTCATGACAAAAGCTCCTCGTGTCGCGCCGGGCGCCAGGCCCGTCGGGCGCAGGTCTCGCCGCACGGTAGCGTGGTGGTGACGCGAAAATGTGTCAGGGCGGGAACGCGGCGGCCCGCAATCGGTTCCGGCGATCCCGCGCAAGGCACAGGTTTGCCGGGCCAGCCGCGGCATCCGGCCCCTTCAGCGCCGGATAAGCCTGAAGATCAGCGCCGCGCCGGTGGCGATCACCGAGATGCGCACGAGCTGGTGCAGGGTGACGAAGGTGACGTCGGCGCCCATGGCGATGGCAACCAGCGACATTTCCGTCATGCCGCCGGGCGCCAGCGCCAGGATGCCCTGGGACATGGGGATGCCAAGCATCGTCTGTCCCGCCCAGGCAAACCCCACGGTTGCCGCCAGCATGATGGCCACCACGATCATGCTCTGACGCAGCGCGTGAAGCACCGTGTGCGGTGCGACGTCGATGAAGCGGCCGCCGATGGAACAGCCGATGATCACCTGCGCGACGCTGAGGATCTCCGAAGGCGGCAGCGCGGACGTCAGGCCGGTCAGATGCGCCGTGGCGCTCGCCAGCATCGGTCCCGTCAGGTCCGGGGCGGGCAGGCGGACCAGCGCCGCAAGCGCCCAGCCAATGGCGGCGCAACCCAGAAGGATCGCCATGTCGATCAGTGGCGTGTCCAGCAGTGACTGGCCGAACTGGCTGCGCGGGCCGATATCGACGCCGCCCAGGTACTGGAAGGTGAAGGGCACCGCGATCACCACGACGAGAATGCGGCCGGAGTGAAGCAGCGCGATCGTGCGCTCGTCGCCGCCCATGGCGCTGCCCTGAAGCACCAGTTCGTAGACGCCGCCCGGCATGCCGCAGAAATAGGCGGTGGTCGGATCGATGCCCTCGACCTTGGTCAGGTAGAGCACCGCGGCGGCGCCGGCCACCGCGATGTAGACCAGCAGCACGACGATGTTGGGCAGCCAGTCGCCGATCTGTCCCAGCACCTCCGGAGAGAAACCGCTGCCCACGAAGACGCCGATCACCGCCGACATGGCGGGGCGGAACCGCGCCGTGGAGGCCAGCGGCAGGCCGCGCAGCGCCGCCAGTATGGAGATCGTCAACGCGCCCAGCATCCATGGCAGCGGCAGGTTGAAATAGACGAAGGCGCCGCCGCCGAGCGTGCCCAGCATCAGCGTGAAGACGATGCGCATCCACACGGCCGCCGGCGTCATGGGGCCGGCCGTGCCGCTCACCGGCGCGCCTCGGCGTCGCGGATCGCCTGCCAGATCCTTTCCGGCGTCGCGGGCATGTCGATGTGGCGGATGCCATAGGGCTCAAGCGCATCGACGATCGCGTTGATCACGCAGGGCAGCGCGCCGACGGTGCCGGCCTCGCCGGCGCCCTTGGCGCCGAGCGGATTGACCGCCGTGGGCACTGGATGGCTGGTCATCTCGATCGACGGCAGATCGCTGCTGCGTGGCATGCGGTAGTCCATGAACGAGCCGGTCACCAGCTGGCCGCTGTCTCGGTCATAGACGATGGCCTCGCCCACCGCCTGACCGTAGCCCTGGGCGACGCCGCCGTGGATCTGTCCCTTGACGAGCATCGGATTGACCACCGTGCCGACGTCGTCGGTGACCACGTAGGAGACCAGATCGGTGTGGCCGGTCTGCGGATCGATCTCCACCTCGCAGATGTGACAGCCGTTTGGAAACGTTGCGTTTTCTGGTGCTTCCTTGACCTGCGTGGTGAGCCGTTCGGGCGCCCGGGCGGCAAGTTCATGCAGATGGATGGCGGCGTCGGTGCCGGTGACCCGAAAGGTTCCGTTGTCGAAGACGATGTCCTGCGTGCTGGCTTCCAGCTCCTCGCCGGCCAGTTCCAGCGCCTTGCGCCTGACCTCCTCGGCCGCGCGATAAAGCGCGGTGCCGCCGGTGCAGACGGTGCGCGAGCCGAAGGTGCCGACGCCGTCGGTCACCTGGTCGGTGTCGCCGCTGACGATCGTGAGCCGGTCGTCGTCGAGACCCAGCATCTGCCGGGTCATCTGCCGGAAGGTGGTGGAGAATCCCTGGCCGCAGTCCTGGCTGCCCATCATCAGCCTGGCATCGCCGTTCTCATCGAAGCGGATTTCCGCGAATTCCGAAAAGGGTTTGCCGAAGGGGCCGCCGGCGATCTCGATGGGATTGACCACCGCGATGCCGCGCAGAAGCCCGCGCGCGGCACTCGCCTCGCGGCGCGCGGCGAAGCCGTCCCAGTCCGCGGCGGCAAGCGTTTCTTCCAGGATCGCCGGGAAGTCGCCGCTGTCGTAGGTGTAGGTGAGGCCGGTCCGGAACGGCATCTGCTCCGGCTGGATCAGGTTGCGGCGGCGGATCTCGGCCCGGTCGATGCCCAGCTCGCGGGCCGCGATGTCGATCAGCCGCTCGATGGCAAAGGTCGCCTCCGGCCGCCCGGCGCCGCGATAGGGCGAGGTCGGCTGGGTGTGGGTGTGGACGCCGTGGACCAGCGCATGCACCGCCGGCGTGCGGTAGACGCCCGCAAGCCCGCCGATGTTGCCGGTCGCGACCTGTGGCGTACTGCGGTTGTAATAGGCGCCCTGGTTGGCCAGCGTCTTCACCTGAAGCGCCAGGAAGCGGCCTTGTCCGTCGAGCCCCAGCCGGGCGGTGGTGAGATTGTCGCGCGCATGCGGATCGCCGAGGAAGGATTCCGAGCGCGAGGCCACCCAGCGCACCGGCCGGCCAAGCTGCCGCGCCATCCACAAGACCAGCGGATATTCGGGCATCGGCGCGTTCCTCATGCCGAACGAGCCGCCCACGTCATGGGTGATCACGCGGATCTTCTCCGCCGCGATGCCGCCGAGCTGTTTGGCGGTGTAGTCGCGCACCGTATGCGTCGTCTGGGTGCCGAGGATGAGCGTGTAGCGGTCCGCGGCCGGATCGTAGCTGCCGATGGCCGCGCGCGGTTCCATGGTGCAGGCGGTGAGCCGGGAGATGCGGAACGTCAGCTCGACGACATGATCGGCGGCGTTAAGCCCGGCCTGCGCCGCCGCTGCATCGCCCGCCTCGAAACGGAAGCCGATGTTGCCCGGCACCGCCTCCCAGACCAGCGGCGCGCCCTCGGCAATCGCATCCGCGATGTCGGTGACAGCGGGAAGCTCCTCGTAATCGACCAGCACCGCCTCGCGGGCGTCTTCCGCCTGTTGCGCCGTTTCCGTCACCACCACGGCCACCATGTCGTCAACGAAGCGCACGTGCTCATCCGCCAGCACGCGATAGGGCGGGATGAACATGGGGTCGCCGTCCGGCCGCTTGTGCCGGGCCGCGGGTTCGATAATGCCGAATCCCGCAGCATCCGCGTCCTGGCCGGTGAACACCGCGAGCACCCCTGGCATGGCGCGTGCCGCGGTGCAATCGATGGAGACGATCCGAGCCGAGGCAAGCGGCGCGCGGACGATCGCCATATGCGCCTGGGCGTCGAGCGCAATGTCGTCGGTATAGCGGCCGCCGCCGGTCGTCAGGCGGCTGTCTTCTTCCCGGATCCAGGCGGCGTTGGCCGTCTCGGCGGGTGCGGTTTCAGTCCCCATGGGTCGTGTCGGCCTGTTTTCATGAAAGCTGCAAGGCGGGTGCTTCGTCATTTATAGCAAGGAAATCGATCGCGCATAGCGCCCGCCGTGCCGATGGTGTCCTCCCTGTGGAGGGGGCGCGGGATGGATAATTTCGGGTGGTGCGGCGGAAAACTGTTCCCGCTGCGGTGACCGGGTCCCGGGTCTGCGGCGCATCACTGCGTGCTGCACCGCGCCCGGGATGACGTGGTGAGTTGAAGGGGTGCGGAGGGATCGGCGCACGAAGCGGCCACACGACATGTGAACCTGCAGCGCTTCAACCCTCGCCGTCATTCCGGACCGAGCACGCGTGAGCGTGTCGAGAGATCCGGAAACCAGGAGAGAAGCCGCCGCAGGCGCTTCTGAACGGCTCACCGTGGCCAATTGCACAACCGTGCGAAAGACAAGGAAACATGCGCCCTTCGGGCGATTTCCTCCGGGATTCCCGATCACGCGATGCGGCATGCCGCACGCTGCCGGGAATGACGTGGACGGTTGAAGCCCCAAGGAAATTGTGCCCGCGCTGTCAATCGTTGAGGCCAGGCACTGCATCTGCTGCGTGCCTCCTTCCGTGTCATCCCCGCGAAGGCGGAGATCCAGGTACCACAGGCCTCCCGGGGATGACACCGCGGTGGAGGTGACGTCGGGGCGGAGGTGGCGTCGGGAAGGAGATGGAGAACGGTGTTGGCGGCATGGAGATCCTAAGCATCACGCAGCGACCTGTTTTCTTCGCAGCACTTTGTCCCCGGTTTGGCGGTGCTGGCGCCGGGGCGGCAGGGCTGAACATGGCGCCAAAAAAATCCCCGGTGCCGCGGGCAGTGCTAGGGTTGCATCGCTGGTCGGGAACACCCACGGCGGAGGCAAGGGCGCCGGATCATGGCGACGCCGGGACCGTGGGAGCGATCCGATGCGCCGGCTCCGACAGGGCGTGAC
>JBFHII010000202.1:0-5717 GCA_041596535.1 Breoghania sp.
CGGTGTCTCGACGATTGCGCGCCCGTCTCCGTGCGTGATCCGGGTGACCGGCGTGTTCAGCCGTATGTCCAGATCGCGGATGAGTGGCGTGAGCATGGCGTCGTAACCGCCTGGCAGAATTGCGTCGGGCCCCGGAAATACGTCATCCTCGTCGAAATAGTAGGCTGAGGTGGCTTCCAGAGGGGCGCCGACGTCGTCTTCCGTCGTCGACGAGGAGACCCAGCGCAGCATCGGGTCTTCTAGGGCCGCCTTGTCGATGTCGTTGAGTGCGGAGGCGAGCGGCATATCATCGGAGGGTTCGAGCGTCTCGTCGATGTCTTCGAGCAGGTCAGCGTAGCGGGATTCCGCGCGCGCCACCTCGCCGTCGGCGATCGGCTCGCCGGCTGCACCGAGGACGGTCAGGCTTTCTTCATCGGTGGCCTCGATGCCCGCGCCCGCCTGCTTGGCAAGACCGGTCAGCGGATTGCCGGATGTCCCATGGATCCAGTTCGCCCCGCGCTCAACCGCCACGCCGAGCGAGCGGTCGGTATCGATGCGACCGCCGATCCGGTCACGGGCTTCCAGCACGATGACCGGCTGCCCGGCGCTCCGCAAGGCGTGGGCGGCGGACAGGCCGGCGATGCCGGCTCCGATGACCACAACCGGTGCGCCGGCGGCCTGGGCGGCCCGGGAGCGCAGGACGAACGGCGCCGCGAGGCCGGTGCCCAGACCGGCGAGGATGCGGCGACGGGAAATTGGTATCACAGGGCCTTCGCGGTGGTCATTCATGCGACGTGCATGCCGGCGGCAGGCCTGTCGTCCGCCGACACCACGGTGCCGGGCTCATCTCCCATCTCTATCGTTTGGGATTCGGCATTGTCTTCGGCGAATACGGCGCAGCCGCGCCCGCAGTGTTTCGCCTTATAAAGCGCAGCATCCGCGTCGGCCTGGATCTGTGTTTCGGTCGTGCCGCCGGCCGGTGCGATAGCAATGCCGAGGCTGATTCCGATGTCCGCCTGAATGCCGTTGTCCAGCGTGATCGGGTCGCCGATCCTGGCAATGATCTGGCGTGAGAGCACCGTCAGGCGCGGCCGGTCGGTATATCCGGAGATCAGCATGACGAATTCGTCGCCACCGGTCCGTGCCACGAGCCCCGCGGAGCCCACGGCCTCACGCAACCGGTCGGCCACCGCACACAGCACGGCGTCGCCTGCGGCGTGTCCGTGGGTGTCGTTGACCGCCTTGAAGCGGTCGAGATCGCAAGCGATCACGGTAAACGGAGTGCCGGGCGCAAGGGCTGCGGCCAGGGAGGCATCGAATTCCAGCCGGTTCGCCAGCCCGGTCAGCGGATCGTGCCGGGCGAGATGGCGGCTGCGCCTTTCGCTTTCCTCGAGCCGGCCGGACAGGCGGCCGATCTGGCGGGCGACCACGAACGCGGCGATCGCAAGCACACCAGCGATGATGGTGATCAGCGGGATCACGATCGTCCAGATATGCGAACCCGGATGACGGGCCTTCCACACGAAGCTGCCGAGCTGGCCACCATCGGCGCCGATGATTGCATGGTGCGCGCCGGGTTTCCGGCCAGCGACCTGTTCGAACGTCAGGTTCTGGAAGGCAAGCTGGCCGCTCAGGTCACCCAGCAGTTCCGCGTCGATGTATTTTGCGGAAACGAGAACAACCGGCGGGCCTTCGGGCAGCGCCACAGTGCCGTCGTCCGGCACGATCGCCATAGCGCTGACGAGGGCCGGAATGCCGTCGACATCGGCATAACCCAGTGCTGATATGCGGTCGATATTCTGTCCCGGGACGGATTCTTGGCCATAGCCGCCGGCAATCTCGAGGCGGTTGGCGAGATGCAGAGCGCGGGCTTGCGCCGCGATGGCCTCCAGCCCGGCACCGATGGGAGCGGTGCTCTCGAAATCGACCTCGTCGCGCGTCGCCTTGGCCAGCAGGCGTCCATCGGGCGCGATAACGAACGTGCGTTCATGCCGAAAATCGTACCACAGCGAGTCGACCATCTCTTTCTGCACATAGGCCTTGTCGAATGCGAGAACGACGTTTTCGACTGTGCGATCCCAGCGGGCGAGGCTGAGCTGGTCGCGGGCGATCAGCATGAGGCGTTCTCGCAGCACATTCTCGAACAGGCGCGAGTCGTTGCTTGCGGCCTGGCGGTCGGCTGCTTGCGTGGCGACATACCCGATGAACAGCAGCGCGGAGGCCGACAGCACGATCAGCGCACCCGCCAGCAGGGACACCATCGTCGAGATGCGCGGAGCCGAAAGACGCTTAATGTGTCGGCGGTCGATGCCATTCCAAACCATTGCTGCTTCCCCGATTGCACCGCGTGCACCCCTGATTGTCTTCGAAGATCAGTACGGGAAAGGGGTTAAGATTGCGTCGCTGCCGCCCGGCCGATCGCGCAAACCCCAGCGGAAGGTTGGCAGAACGCACGGTCGAGATCGAGGGCCGGACTGGCAGGGCTTCCCGGCTCGCGCATGATCATTGCCTGTCCGGTGGTTCGAGCCTCGTTTGCGCGTCAGGGATGCGGCATACCCCCATCGCCTAAGTTGCGCGGCACACCGTGCCGCCTTACAACGATTCCCAGCATCATACTGCGGCCGGGAGAGAGCATGTTTTCCAAGATCCTCATCGCCAATCGCGGCGAGATTGCCTGCCGGGTCATCAAAACTGCAAAACGCATGGGGATCGCGACCGTCGCCGTCTATTCCGACGCCGACGCGGATGCACTGCATGTGGAGATGGCGGACGAGGCCGTCCACATTGGACCTTCGGCGGCTTCTGAATCCTACCTCGTGATGGACAAGATCATCGCCGCCTGCAAGCAGACCGGGGCGGAAGCGGTGCATCCCGGGTACGGGTTCCTATCCGAACGCGCCGCGTTTCCCGAAGCGCTGGCGGCCGAAGGCATCGTCTTCATCGGGCCGCACAGGCGCGCCATCGAAGCGATGGGCGACAAGATCGAATCCAAGAAATTCGCCAACGCCGCGAATGTCTCCACGGTGCCCGGGTACATCGGCGTCATCGAGAATTCCGACGAGGCGGTGAAGATCGCCGACGAAATCGGCTATCCGGTGATGATCAAGGCGTCCGCCGGTGGTGGCGGCAAGGGCATGCGGATCGCCTGGAACGCCGCGGAGACCCATGACGGCTACGCCCGCGCAAAATCGGAAGCCGCAAGCTCGTTCGGCGATGACCGGGTGTTTCTGGAAAAGTTCATCGAGAACCCGCGCCACATCGAGATCCAGGTTCTGGGCGACAAGCACGGCAACGCGATCTATCTGGGTGAGCGCGAGTGTTCCATTCAGCGTCGCAACCAGAAGGTGATCGAGGAGGCGCCGTCGCCGCTGCTCGACGAGGAAACCCGCCGCGCCATGGGCGAACAGGCGGTCGCGCTTGCGAAGGCCGTGGATTACGACAGCGCCGGCACGGTGGAATTCGTCGCGGGCCAGGACAAGAGCTTTTTCTTCCTCGAGATGAACACCCGGCTTCAGGTGGAGCACCCGGTCACCGAGCTGATCACCGGCGTGGATCTCGTGGAGCAGATGATCCGGGTCGCGGCGGGAGAGAAACTTTCGATCTCCCAGAGCGACGTGACGCTCAACGGCTGGGCGGTTGAAAGCCGCATCTATGCCGAGGATCCGTTCCGCAACTTCCTGCCCTCGATCGGCCGGCTCAAGCGCTACCGGCCGCCGGCGGAATCCCGCACTGACTCGGTCGTCGTGCGCAACGATACCGGCGTCGTCGAGGGTTCTGAAATCTCGATGTTCTATGATCCGATGGTCGCAAAGCTTGTGACCCACGCGCCGTCGCGGCCCGAGGCCATCGAGGCGATGGGCCTGGCGCTGGACAAATTCGTCATCGACGGAATCGGACACAACATCCCGTTCCTCAGCGCGCTGATGAAGCATCCGCGCTGGCGTTCAGGTGCGCTGTCGACCGGCTTCATCGCCGAGGAATATCCCGACGGCTTCGTGGCGCCCGAGCCCGATGCGCAGGCCCGTTCGGTGTTCGTTGCCGTCGCATTGTCGATGGAGGTGATCCGCAAGGAGCGGCTGGACCATCTGCCCGGCCGGCTGCGGCCGCATTCCGGTGCGTTGCGCGCCGACTGGGTGGTCAAGCTGGACGATGAGCTGCTGCCGGTTACGCTGGTGGAGGGACTCCCGGCCGTGCCCATCGAGATGGACGTCAAGGTGGCTGACCAGCCGGTCATGACGCTGACCGGCGATTGGGCCCCGGGCGATGCGTTGTGGAGCGGTGCGGTGGATGGGGCGCCGGTCAACGTGCAGGTCCGCTCCATCGAGAACGGCTGGCGGCTCGAATGGCAGGGCTACAGTGTCGCAGCCCGGGTGATGACGCCCCGCATGGCCGAGCTTGATGCGCTGATGCCGGAGAAGATCGCGCCGGATACCTCCAAGCTGCTGTTGTGCCCGATGCCGGGCCTGGTGGTGTCGCTGCATGTGGCCGAAGGCGACGAGGTGAGCGCCGGCCAGCAGCTTGCCATCGTCGAGGCCATGAAAATGGAGAACGTGCTGCGTGCCGAGCGTGACGGCAAGGTTTCCGCGATCAGGGCCGCTCCGGGCGACAGCCTCGCTGTCGACGCGGTGATCATGGAATTCGAGTAGGGGCCACGGTACTGTTTTCGGCTGGCCGCCTCACAGGCCGCGTCCGGCGGCCTTCGCACCCTCGGAAAGCCCCGGTTGCGCCGCTGACGTTCGGCTGACCGGATCGACTGCATCGCCAGCGCGGCCGCCACCGGCCACCAGCAGCATCAACACAAGCGCAATGGCCGCGATGAATGCCAGCAGACCGGCTCGGATCGCGCCGCGTATGACGTGAATCGGAAACCTCGATACGGGAATGGCCATGAGAACTCTCCGGCATTCTTATCGATGGCGAGAGTTTACCTTGCCGTTACGGCAAATTTACGGCCTTTCGGCCTTCCGGCGTTGATTGGGGAATCGCGATTTGGGCATGAAGCGCTGGGTGCTGTTTGATCTCGACGGCACACTCACCGATCCGTTTCCCGGCATCACGGGGTCGATCCGCTACGCGCTGGAGCGCATGGGCGCTCCGATCCCGGAGCCCGAGGCCCTGCGCTGGTGTATCGGGCCGCCGCTGACGGACAGTTTTGCGGCGTTGCTGGGCACCGACGAATCGGCTGAAATCGAGCGGGCGATCAGCTTTTACCGGGAACGGTTCAGTGATACCGGGCTGTTCGAGAATGTCGTCTTCGACGGCATTCCGCAGCTCTTGGCGGAGTTGGTATCCGGTGGCTTTTCGCTGTACCTCGCGACCTCCAAGCCGCTGGTCTTTGCATCGCGCATCATCGCGCACTTCGAACTCGAGCCCTATTTCGCAGGTCTGTATGGTGCCGAACTCGACGGCACGCGCGCGCAAAAACCGACGCTTCTGGCGCATCTCCTCGCATGCGAGAAGATCGGTGCGGCTGATGCGGTGATGATTGGCGATCGCAGGCACGACCTGATCGGAGCCCGCGAGAATGGCATCGCCTCGATTGGCGTCACCTATGGCTACGGCACGCGCGAGGAACTGGAAGCGCAAGCGCCGCGGGCATTGGCGGAGACGCCGCAGGAGGTCGGCGTGCTGGTGCGGGCGTGGGCGTCCTCCGCGCGTGCCTGACGCTCTACAGCGCTGCTGCGACTGCAGGCCCGAGGATCAGCATGACAACGGTCAGAAAGAGCACCGCGATGGTC
>JBFHII010000203.1:0-5709 GCA_041596535.1 Breoghania sp.
CGGAACCGACGGACCACGTCCTTCGCCTACATGCTGCCGAAGGCGGTGTTGCCGATCCAGTTGCTGGAAAACCGCGGCAATTTCATCATCAACGCCAGCGCGCCGGTCTATGTCGGCGACGCGCGTCACACCTATTACGTCAGCTATCGCCCCAATCCGCTGAGTTCTGACACGGTCGATGTGACGGTGGATGCCAATGGCCTGCTGAAGACGGTGAACGTGGCGGCCGATGATCAGACCGGGCAGTTCCTGGTCAATCTCGCCAAGTCCTACGGGGCGATCAAGACCTTCGGCAAGGAGGCCAGCCTGCAGGGCGCGACGCCGATCGCGCAGGTCGATATTGATCCCGACGATCCGGTCACGATGCGCGCGGGCGAGGACGCCATCGCCGCGGCCATCAGGATCCGCACGGCGGCCGGCATCCGTGAAAACTGCGGCGCGGCGGCGGCAAGGGACGAGGACAAGGTGCAACTGTGCGGCGTCTACCGTTCGCTCAGGGCCGCGCGCCCAAGCGTCAAGCTGACGGCCTTCGCCCCGAACCTGGCGCCACAGGTGAGACTGCCCGATTGCCGGATCGGCGTGTGCTACCGGCTGCCGGTTCCGTACCGGATTTCCGCCGGTTTCAAGGTCGGCCGCGATGTGGCGGTCAGTTCGGTGATCGTGCCGCTGCCCAATGGCGGACCTGTGGTGGCGACCGATTTCGCGCGCACGCCCTTCGTCAACAAGGTGATCAACGCAGGCTTCACCAACGGCATGCTGTCCACCTTGAAGATCGAGAAACCCAGCGAGGCGGCGGCCGTGGCGCTGCTGCCTGTAACGATCATCAAGGCGCTGCTCGGTTCGGTTGCCGACACATTCACCAGCCGGCAGTCGGCGCTCCAGGCCGAGCTGGACTATGTCGAGGCGATCCAGGCACTGGAAGCGCAGAGATCCACCAAGGAGAGCGCCACGGTCGCCCCGGGCACCTCGATCATGAGCGTCGGCATGGGCAAGGCGACGCCATTGCGGTCATCGGCAGAGACCCCGTCGGGAGGAGGCGTGGTCAATCAGGCGGCGGAACAGCAACAGCAGAACCCGCCCGCGGATGACGCCAACGGGCTGCTGGAGCAGGTGTCACCCGGCAACCCGTCTCCGTGACCGCGGCGGTCCGGCGCGGGCGAACCGGTGCTGCGAAAAGGGGATAAGCGACATGGCTAGGAGGAAGACAGCGGTCAAAAAGTCTGCCGGCGGCCTGATGACAGTCGAACTCGAGGGCATCTGTCCGGGCGAGAAATTTCCGGATGGCTACTTTGGCGGCGCGCCACGCGACATCTTCGGGCCGCGCAGCATCCTCGATCCGTTGGAAGACTATTCTCCATGCTACATGGCCGACATGTTCGGGGCGGGGCTGAAGGAAACCCTGCACCGTACGGTGCCGCCGCGATCGCGGTTGTGGCCGCAGCGCGACGTAGTGCACCCGGCGCCGGCAGCCGGCGAGGCCGTGGCATCGGACAGCCACCTCAAGGAAATGGTCATCTATGACCCGCATGACGATCGTGTGGTGGTTCCCAACACGATGATCCCGCCGTTCCGCAGCATCTGCCGGCTCGAGACGCTGATGACAAACGGCTCGGTCGGCTTCGGGACCGGCTGGTTCGCGGCGGCGAACATCGTGGTGACGGCGGGGCACTGCCTGTATGGCATCGACGGCACGGTTCCCGCGGAGATCCACGTGACGCCGGGGCTGAGCGGATCGAGCGCGCCGTACCGGTCTCAGATCTCCCGGCTCATCCGTGTCCCGCGGCAGTGGTACGAGGATCATGACGACCGCTACGACTACGGCATCATCATCCTGCCCGACAAGCAGATGGGAAATCAGACCGGCTGGTTCGGGTTTGCGTCGACCAAGGATAGCCATCTGCCCGACCTGTGCATCAACAGTCTCGGCTACCCGGAGGACCACGGCCACGTCCTGCAGGTGTCGTGTCCGGGGCGGGTTCGTGATTTCGACATGAACTTCCTGCGGCACGACGTCGACACGGTGCGCGGTCAGAGCGGCAGCCCGATCTTCCACAAGCACACCAGCGGAGCGCGCACGGTCATCGGCATCCACACGGATGCCGATGGCAACCTCAACGCGGCGGTGCGCATCACGTCGTCGATTTTCAAGCAGATCCGCGATGCGATCGACGACAATGCCTGACCCGGGCCTGAACCGGACACGAACCGGCGTGCGTGCCACCGTGCATGCGGGCGACGGGGCGCCCGATGACTGCCGCAAGCCAGCTCCAGACAGGCCGGAAGGCGGGTGCGCGCCCGGATCCGGTTTCGCACCGCACCGCTTTGTGCCACATCGCATTGTAATTGCCGGTGGAATACGCTTTTATCTGTGGCAATCGGGACCGGCGAGACGCCGATCGACAGGGGAGTTCCAATGAAGCGTATCATTTCCACCGCAGTCGCCCTCGGCGCGCTCGGACTCATGGGCCTGCCGGCATCCGCCGAAGGCCTGAAGATCGGCTTTCTGGCGACGCTGTCGGGTCCGCCCGCGGTGCTTGGCCAGCACATGCGCGACGGTTTCCTGCTCGGCGTCAAGCAGGCGGGCGGCAAGCTCGGCGGCCTGGACACCGAGGTCATTGTCGTCGATGACGAGCTGAAGCCGGACAGCGCGATCACCAAGGTGCAGGGCCTTCTGGAACGCGACAAGGTCGACATCATGGCCGGCGTCGTCTTCTCCAACGTCATGATGGCGGTCTACAAGCCGATCATCCAGAGCGAGACAATCTTTGTCGGCGGCAACGCCGGACCGTCGCCGATCGCCGGCAAGGGCTGCTCGAAATACTTCTTCACCACCTCCTACCAGAACGACAACAACCACGAGGTGATGGGCAAGCACGCGCAGGACGCGGGCTACAAGCGCATGGTGGTGATGGCGCCGAACTATCAGGCGGGCAAGGATTCGATCGCCGGCTTCAAGCGCTTCTACAAGGGCGAGATCGTCGAGGAGATCTACACCCAGCTCGGCCAGCTCGATTTTTCCGCCGAGATCGCCAAGATCGCCGCGGCCAAGCCGGACGCCATCTTCACCTTCATGCCGGGCGGCATGGGCGTGAACCTGGTGCGCCAGTACGCGCAGGCGGGCCTGTCGGAGAGCACGCCGTTCCTTTCCGCCTTCACCGTTGACGAGACCACGCTGCCGGCGACCCAGGACGCGGCCGTGGGCCTGTTTGCCGGCGCCGAGTGGGCGCCGAGCCTCGACAACGACGCCAACAAGACCTTCGTCGCGGCGTTCGAGGCGGAATACGGCTACGTTCCCTCGCTCTATGCGGCGCAGGGATATGACGCGGCGCAGCTCATCGGCGCGTCGGTCGCCAAGGCCGGCGGCGTTGCCGACAAGGACGCGCTGATCGCGGCGATGGCCGAGGCCGATTTCGCTTCGGTGCGCGGCGATTTCAAGTTCAACACCAACCACTTCCCCATCCAGGACTTCTATCTGGTCAAGGCGGTGAAGCGGGCGGACGGCAAATACGCCACGGAAGTCGTCGAGAAGGTGTTTGACGATCACTCCGACGCATACGCTGCATCCTGCGCGATGTAACATGACGGACCGGCCGCGGCGCGCCTTGCGAGGGGTGTGCCGCGGCCGGTCGCATTTCCGGGCCGGCGCTCCCGCCGCCTGTCGTCCGACAATCTGAGGTGGATCGGCCCGCGCGCAAGCCGGGGCCCGATCCAAACGGTCTTTCCAGTGAGCGCGACCCTTCTTGCCGTCCAGACGCTGAACGGGCTTCAGCTCGGCATCCTGCTGTTCCTGATCGCCGCCGGGCTGACCCTGGTCTTCGGCGTCATGGACTTCATCAATCTCGCGCATGGCGTGCAATACATGCTCGGCGCCTATCTGGCCGTCGCCTTCTACGCGGCGACGGGCAGTTTCTGGGCGGCGTTGCTGATGGGCATGGTCGCGGCGCTGGTCTGCGGGCTGGCGCTGGAGTTCCTGGTGTTCCGGCACCTGTATGACCGCGACCATCTCGATCAGGTCCTGGCCACTTTCGGCGTGATCCTGTTCATCAACGAGGCGGTGAAGATCGCCTGGGGATCGGCGCCGCTGTCGCTGCCGATGCCCGATATCCTGTCCGGTTCCTTCGTGCTGATGGACGGGCTGCTCTATCCGGTCTACCGCATCGCGCTGATCGTCGCGGGGCTGGTGGTCGCCGCGGTCCTCTATGGGCTGGTCACCCACACCCGCATCGGCATGCTGGTGCGCGCGGGCGCCTCCAACGCGCCGATGGTGGCGGCCCTGGGCATCAACATCCGCGCCCTGTTCATGGTGGTCTTCGGTTTCGGCGCGATGCTGGCAGGCTTCGCCGGCATTCTCGCAGCCCCCCTGTTTTCCGCCGAGCCCGGCATGGGCGACAACCTGCTGATCCTGGCCTTCGTCGTCATCGTCATCGGCGGCATCGGATCGATCCGCGGGGCGTTTCTCGCCGCCCTGATCATCGGGCTGGTGGACACCCTGGGGCGGTCGTTTGCCACCGACATCGTCAAGCTGGTGCTGTCGCCGTCGGCCGCCAATGATGTCGGCCCGGCGCTGGCCTCCATGCTGATCTACATCCTGATGGCCGGGGTGCTCTTTTTCCGCCCCTCGGGGCTGTTCCCCGTCAAGGCCGGCTGAACCATGCAGCACACCCCCATGTCCCCGGCGCCGCGCCGCGCGATCCTGCTGCCGCTGGTGCTGTTCGCCGCCTTCGCGCTGGTCCCGCTCGTGGCCTATCTTTCCGATGACCGCTTCCTGATGCTGTTCGTCACCCGCATCATGATCTTCGCGATTGTCGCCTTGAGCCTCGATTTCATTCTTGGCTTCGGGGCGCTGGTCTCCTTCGGTCACGCGGCCTTCGTCGGCATCGGTGCCTATGCGGTGGGGATCCTGGCGGATGGCGGACAGTTCGAGGGACTGGTTGCCTTCCCCGTGGCGATCCTCACGGCGGGCGCCTTCGCGCTGATTACCGGCGCCATCAGCCTGAAGACCCGCGGGGTCTATTTCATCATGATCACGCTGGCGTTCGGGCAGATGGCCTATTTCACCGCCACGTCGCTATCTGCCTATGGCGGCGATGACGGGCTGACAATCTGGGGGCGCAGCACGGTTCTGGGTGCCGATATCCTGAGCGACGACCGGAGCTTCTTCTACGTGGTTCTGGGCGCGCTGGTGGTCTGCTACCTGCTGTGCCGGATGATCATCGCCTCGCGCTTCGGCCGGGTGCTGCGCGCCGCCAAGCAGAGCGAGACCCGGCTCGCGGCCATCGGCATCAACCCCTTCGGCTACCGGCTCGCGGCCTACGCGATTGCCGGCATGATCGCCGGGCTCGGTGGGGCGTTTCTCGCCAATCACACCGAGTTCGTCTCGCCCGCCTACATGAACTGGCACCGTTCGGGCGAGCTGATCGTCATGGTGATGCTGGGCGGCATGGGCACGCTGCACGGGGCGATCCTGGGAGCGGCGGCCTACCTGCTGCTGGAGGAAAACCTGTCGCAGATCAGCGAGCACTGGCGGGTGATCTTCGGGCCGTTCCTGATCCTGGTGGTTCTCTATGCGCGCGGCGGGCTGACCGGGTTTCTCAATCGCCTGCAGCCGGGGAGGCGCGGCGATGACTGACCCGATCCTGCGGCTCGACGGGTTATGCAAGCATTTCGGCGCGCTGAACGTCACCGATCACGTGTCGCTGGATGTGCACG
>JBFHII010000204.1:0-5708 GCA_041596535.1 Breoghania sp.
AGCCGCATCGACAGGCGGAACGGGTTCATGATGCCGCTCTTCACCTCACGCGGACGGGTGGTGCGGATCGGCGTGTCTATGGTGAGCACAAGGGCGTGAACACCCGACGCCTCGGCACGGCGCAGCAGATCAAAACCGATTGCGTGGTCGTCACGCGGAAACCGGTAGAGCTGCAGCCAGCAAACGTCGGGCGCGAGAACGGCTGCCGCCTCGATGTCGATGCCGGAAAGAACGCCCAGCGTGTAGGGCACATTCGCCGCCTGAGCCGCCTTCGCAAGGTAGGTCTCCGCGCCGGGATAGCTTGTGCCCGGCCCCCCGATCGGGGCGATCCCGAAGGGGGCGGCATATTGCTTCCCGAACAGGGCCGACGTCGCGGGCGGCGGCGTGACGATGTTGCCGTAACGCGGCATCAGTTCGATGGAATCGAGTGCCTGCCAGTTGCGCTCTACGCCGGAATCAGCGCCTGCGCCGCCGTCGGCATACTCGAAGGCGAATTTGGGGAGGATGCGTTTCGCGCGGGCGCGCAGATCCAGCGCGGTCGGGAAACGCCGCTGAAGCGCGATCTTGTCCAGGGACGGCTTGGGTTGCGGCGGGACATCCACCCGCGCTTCCGGTGCCGATCGGGCGGGTGTCGTATCGCTGTCTGTAGAGGGCATGACCGTGCCTTTGTTCGGTGCGTCTTGTCGCGCATTGCAACTGGATTGCCCGAATATGGTGAGCGGAGATATGCGCAAGAGAATGGTTAGTGATGCGGATGGGTGCACGTAACATCCGAATGGTTTCAAATCGGTTGTTTTCGGGTGCGCCAGGGCAACTTAAATGGCGACGTCCGCGCTTCGTGAACAGCGATGCGCTCGTGCTCCGATATTCGGGGCCTGCCGCGGAGCCACGGGCACCGGCTTCACAATACGCGCACCGCGCATCAATCAGGAATGCGTCCCGGGGGCTTGAGCCTGAAGTGCACCGCATCGAGGAGGTGAGCCGCCGCCTGCAGCCGGGCAGCATCAGCCGGCTCGGCCGACAAGGCCATGCGGCGCAACGCAATGGCGTGCTCGCGTGCCGGCGCGGCGAGCACTGCAAGTCCTTCAAGGCGTTCCTTCAGATCGAAGTTTTCGTCTCTGGTGGTCATCGGATCATCGCCTTGGGTAGATAGGACGACGACCATAAGTGGCGCCACCTCGAGTGGCAATTGTGCGGCTTCAAACGCGGGCTCAATGGAGAACCCCGAACCTGCACGCGACGCCATTCGGTCGCCCGCGGACCAGCGGCTATACGAGTAGGTAGTGAATTGGGAACATTTCCACGGAAAAGGCGCGCGCAAGACCCCGTCCGCCGCCTTCGTGTCCCCGCACGACGGCTACAGATCCTTTCAATCCCGAGGGATTGTCCGATTTCCACGACTCATGGGGATTATGGCGGAGAGAGAGGGATTCGAACCCTCGGAACGCTTGCACGCTCAACGGTTTTCGAGACCGTCCCATTCAACCACTCTGGCACCTCTCCGGGGTGCGAGCCTTTGGCTAGCGGCGCGGACCATACACACGGGTCCTGCATGGCGCAAGGGGCAATGCAGGACGGTGCACAGGCTGTGCGCCAAGCGCCGGCGCGACCCCGCAGAACATTGAAGGTGCTTGCGTTCCGGCCGCCGCCGTGTTGATCCTGGGACACCTGCCGGGCGGGATGCGCCGCCGCGGTAGCCGGCATTCCGCGCGGCGACGGCGCTCCGGTCCTTCAGCCCGCTGCCGGCTGTCGCTGAATCGCCCGACCGCTGCGGCAGGATGGTGCGCGGCAATGCGCGGAAATTTATCATCCGCAACGTTGACTCCGTGGCGCGAAACCGTATAGTCCGCCCACTTTCGCGAAGGCGGGAAAACTCCGTCCAACGCGCTGCCCGAGGCTCCCAGACGAAGCAATGCCGAGGACGCGGTCTGATCCGCATCCCGAGGCACCGTCGCAAAAGTCCACGATTGCGCCAATTCGAGGCAATCGTGGCGCCGAAGGGCGTGCACACGAACGAATGAAGGAAGCCAGCGATGTTCGCTGTTATCAAGACCGGTGGCAAGCAGTACCGCGTTGCCGCCAATGACCTTTTGAAGGTCGAAAAGATTTCCGGCGAAGCCGGTGACGCCGTGACGTTCGATGAAGTTCTGATGGTCGGGTCCGACACGGACACGACGATCGGCACGCCGACCGTCGAGGGCGCATCGGTTGCCGCCGAGGTGGTCGAGCAGGCGCGCAACAAGAAGGTCATCATCTTCAAGAAGAAGCGCCGCCAGAACTACCGCCGCAAGAAGGGTCACCGCCAGGAGGTGACCATGGTCCGGATCACCGACATCCTGACCGGCGGCGCGAAGGCTGCCAAGAAGGCCGCCGCGCCGAAGAAGGTCGAAAAGAAAGAGGCCGCTCCGGAGGCTGCTGCCGATGCGCCGCTGTTTACCGCACCGGCCGGCGCCGCCGACGATCTGAAGAAGATCGGTGGTGTTGGCCCGGCTATCGAGAAGAAGCTGAACGCGCTGGGCATCACCCAGTATGCGCAGATCGCCGCTTTCTCTGCGGACGACATCGCCCGCGTCGACGAGGTCCTGAACTTCAAGGGCCGCATCGAGCGCGAAAACTGGATCGATCAGGCCAAGACGCTCGCCGCTGGCGAGTAATGGCGACCCGAGAGTAGGAGATAAACCATGGCTCATAAAAAAGCTGGCGGTTCGTCGCGCAACGGTCGCGACTCGGCAGGTCGCCGTCTTGGCGTCAAGAAGTTTGGCGGCGAAGCCGTTATTCCGGGCAACATCATTCTGCGTCAGCGCGGAACGAAGTGGCATCCGGGCACGGGTGTCGGCCTCGGCAAGGACCACACGATTTTCGCCAAGGTCGATGGCCGCGTTTCTTTCCGCGCGAAAGCCAACGGCCGCACGTACGTATCCGTTCTTCCGGAAATGGAAGCAGCGGAGTAAAGCCGGCATATGATTTTCAAATCGCCGGTGTCACATCGACCCGGCGGTTGCAGGCAACCGTGATGAAGAAAGGGGAGATGGGACACCACCATCTCCCCTTTTCTTTATGCGTTGCGGGACCGAGGGTCCGAGGGCGCGTCGTCTGTCGGGAGGACGATCATGATTGCGGATTACAGGGAGTGCCCGGGGGGCAGTCCGTCACTGATGACCGACCGGCTTAGGCTGGATCGGCCGGAACTTGCCGATGCCGGCGATATCCTGGCGCTCGCCAACAACCGCAAGATGGCGGAAATGACGGCGCGCATGCCGTATCCCTATACCATGGAGGATGCGCGCCAGTGGATCGCGCGGGCAGACGCGGCGGCGGATGGCCAGGCGATGTTCGCGGTGCGGTTGCAGATCACGGGGCGGCTCATCGGCGCCTGCGGCTACGGGCCTCTCTCCGGCGACGTGCGTGAGCCGCAGCTCGGCTACTGGATCGGCGAACCGTTCTGGGGGCTGGGCTATGCCACCGAGGCCGCGCACGCGGTGCTGGACCATGCATTCGATGTCGGCGGGCACACCGAGCTTGCCGGCGCCTGCCGGCCGACAAATCCGGCCTCGCGGCGGGTTCTTGAGAAGTGCGGCTTCCAGTATCGTGACAGCGGCATGATCCGTTCGATCTCGGCGGGAGGCGCCGTGCCGATCGAGAACTACGTGCTCGACCGCAAGTTGTGGATGGCGCTGAAGGGCTGGGGTTCGGTGGCCTGACGGCGGCAATGCGACGCAAGCCGGCGTGCCGCCGGGGGCTTTCGACGGTACGCCCCGGCTGCGCACGGCATCGCACTGACGCCTGAAAGACGTGCGGAAGACCTGTCGAAAGCCTGGCCAATCGGCTATTCACCTTTCTCGTGCCTTGTGGGCGCGGCGGCCTCCGGAACCCCCGGGTGTCCGATGAATTCGAGATGAGACAATGAAGTTCCTGGACCAGGCGAAAGTCTTTGTGCGATCGGGCGACGGCGGCGGCGGCTCTGTCAGCTTCCGGCGAGAGAAATACATCCAGTTCGGCGGACCCGATGGCGGCGACGGCGGCCGCGGCGGCGACGTCTGGGTGGAGTGCGTCGACGGGCTCAACACGCTGATTGACTATCGCTACCAGCAGCATTTCAAGGCCAAGACCGGTGGCCACGGCATGGGCAAGAACCGGACCGGCGGCAAGGGCGACGACATCACGCTGCGGGTGCCCGTCGGCACGCAGATCCTGGAAGACGACAACGAGACGGTGCTTGCCGACATGACGGCGGTGGGCCAGAAGCTGCTGCTGCTGCGCGGCGGCAACGGCGGCTTCGGCAACGCGCATTTCAAGACCTCGGTCAACCAGGCGCCGCGGCGCGCCAACCCCGGCCTCGAAGGCACCGAAAAATGGCTCTGGCTGCGCCTCAAGCTGATCGCCGACGCCGGCCTCGTCGGGCTGCCCAACGCGGGCAAATCGACATTCCTCGCCGCGGTCTCCTCGGCAAAGCCGAAAATCGCCGACTATCCCTTCACCACGCTGCACCCCAATCTCGGCGTTGTCGGCATCGACGGGCGCGAATTCGTCATGGCGGACATTCCCGGGCTGATCGAAGGCGCGCATGAGGGGGCCGGCATCGGGGATCGTTTCCTCGGCCACGTGGAGCGCACGCGCGTGCTGCTGCATCTTGTCGACGGTACCCAGGACGATCCGGCCGAAGCCTATCGGATCATCCGCGGCGAGCTTGCCGCCTACGGCCATGGTCTGGCGGAAAAGCCCGAGATTGTCGCCATGACCAAGCTCGACGCCATGAATGAGGATGTGCGCGAGGAGAAATTGGCGGCGCTCGCCGCGGTGACGCCGACGCCGCCGCTGGCCATTTCCTCAGCCTCCGGCGAGAACATCCAGGAAACGTTGCGCGAGATCATCCGCGCGGTCGGTGACGCGGACGCCGAAGAGGCGATCGCCGAGGCGCCCGCCGGCGGGGTCGAGGAGTGGCGTCCATGACGAGGACGTTTGCGGCAGGAAGCCGCATCGTCGTGAAGATCGGTTCGGCCCTGCTCGTGGAGGCCGGTCAGTTGCGGCGCACGTGGCTTGAGGCGCTGGCGGATGACCTGGCGGCCCTGGTGGCCCGGGGATGCGAGGTGATGATTGTCTCATCAGGCGCGATCGCGCTCGGACGTGGTGTTCTGGGTCTGCCGGCGGGCGCCCTGAAGCTCGAGGAAAGCCAGGCGGCGGCGGCCGTCGGCCAGATCGCGCTGGGTCAGGCCTATGCCGACGTGCTTGGCGAACGCGGCATGACGGCTGGGCAGTTGCTGCTGACCCTCGGCGACACCGAGGAACGCCGCCGCTATCTCAACGCGCGCGCCACCATCCACACCCTGTGCAAGCTGAAGGCCGTGCCGGTCATCAACGAGAACGACACGGTGGCCACCAGCGAGATCCGCTACGGCGACAACGACAGGCTGGCCGCACGCGTCGCCACCATGGCCAGCGCGGACACGCTCGTGCTGCTGTCGGATATCGACGGGCTGTACACCGCGCCGCCGGCGCAAAATCCGGACGCGCGGTTCATCGAGACCGTAGAGCGGGTGACGCCGGAGATCGAGGCGATGGCGGGTGCGGCGGGATCGGAACTGTCGCGCGGCGGCATGAAGACCAAGATCGACGCGGCGCGGATCGCCACCAATGCCGGAACCACCATGGTGATCGGATCCGGCAAGCGGCTCAATCCGCTCGCCCATATTGCCGGGGGCGGCCGCGCG
>JBFHII010000205.1:0-5706 GCA_041596535.1 Breoghania sp.
CAGTCCCATCGAGCTGATGGCCGACGCGGGCGGGCCGACGAACACCAGGCCCGCGTCCGCGCATGCCTCGGCAAAGGCGGCATTCTCCGACAGAAAGCCGTAACCGGGATGAATCGCCTGCGCGCCGGTCTGCCTTGCCGCGGCGATGATCCTGTCGGCGACCAGATAGGATTCGGACGCAGGCGCCGGACCGATCGCCACCGCCTCATCGGCAAGCCGAACATGCAGCGCATCCGCGTCCGCCGCCGAATGGATGGCGATGGTGCGCAGGCCCATGCGGCGCGCGGTGCGGATGATGCGGCAGGCGATCTCGCCCCGGTTGGCGATCAGAACCGATGACAGCATGAAAATTCCCGAGCGTTTCCCGCGCCCGTCATTGCGGCGCTGCCCAGCAGGTAAGACCACCGCGCCACGTTCCGCAAGAGCGAGCGCCCGTGTCCCGCATTGCCAACGCGACCGCGGAAGCAGAACGCTCAGAGACACGCTTCAGGGCGTTGCGGCGCTCAGCTGGACAGTTTCACCGGAATTTTCAGGTAGGTGACGCCGTTGGAATCGGCCGGGGGCAACTTGCCGGCGCGCATGTTGACCTGGATCGAAGGCATCAGCAGCGTCGGCGCCGACAGCGTTGCATCGCGGGCTTCGCGCATCGCCACATACTCGTCCTCGGACTTGCCGCCGCCGATGTGGATGTTGTCGCGTTTTTCTTCTGCAACCGTGGTTTCCCACGCATATTTATCACGCCCTGGCGCCTTGTAGTCATGACACATGAACAACCGAGTCTCGTCGGGCAGGCTCAGCAGCCGCTGCATCGAGCGGTAGAGCTGGCGCGCGTCGCCGCCAGGGAAATCCGCACGCGCAGTGCCGAAATCGGGCATGAACAACGTGTCGCCGACGAACACCGCATCGGCCATCTTGTAGGAAACGCACGCCGGCGTATGCCCGGGCGTCGCGATGACCTCCACGTGCACGCCGCCGATTTCCAGCGTCTCGCCGTCGGAGAACAGGTGATCGAACTCGGAGCCGTCGCCCTTCAGGTCGGTGGCGTTGAACACGGGCCGGAAGATCTTCTGCACCTCGCGGATATGCTCGCCGATTCCCACCTTGGCGCCCGTTCTCAGCTTGATGTAGGGCGCGCCCGACAAGTGATCGGCATGCGCATGGGTTTCCAGAACCCATACGATGTCGAGCCCCTTGGCGGCCGCGGCGCTCAGAATGGCGTCGGCCGCATCTGTTGCCGCCTCGCCCGAACTGTGGTCATAGTCCAACACCGGATCAATCACCGCCGCCTTTCCGCTTTGCGGATCCGACACCAGGTAGCTCACGGTGTTGGTCGGCTCGTCGAAAAACGCCTGGATCTCAGGCGCGGTTTCGGTTTTTGAGGCGCCGGTTACGGGCATGAAGTGATCCTTCTCACGGTGATGGCGGGTAGTAATCTTCTCGATTGACACATATATGAGACCAACCTAAATTAGCAACATCTAATCTTATCGGATGGTGACATGCAGCCGACCGCAGAACAGATCGACCTTGGCGCTCGCGCCGAAGAAGCTACACGGCTTCTCAAGCTGCTCGCCAACGAAAAACGGCTGCACATTCTTTGCGAGCTCGCCAATCATGGCGAACTGTCGGTCACCGAGCTCTCGGAAATGGTGGGACTTGGCCAATCTGCGCTGTCTCAGCACCTGGCGAAGATGCGCGCCGAGGGACTCGTGGCGTTCCGCCGCGAGGCCCAGACGCTGTTCTATTTCGTCGCCAACGACGATGCGGGGCGAATCCTGCATCTGCTGAAAGAGATCTTCTGCGATCCCCCGGCTGGCAACTCCACAAGCACCCAGTGACGCGCGGCATCTGCATCAACCGAATCACCGTTGCGAAGCGGCGCGCGCGGGAACGGCGCACCACGCCCGGCCGGCGCGCCTGCGCCGCGCCCAGCGCCTGAAGGACACATCCATGAGCCTGTCATCCATCACGCCGCAGCAGGCGAAGGATCTGCACGCCCGCGGCGCGCTGCTGATCGACGTGCGCGAAGCGCGTGAATTTGCCAGCGAGCATATCCCGGGCGCGCAGCTTCATCCGCTCTCCAGGCTCAAGTCGGTCGCCCCGGAAACCGGCGCCGCCGAAATCGTCGTCTTCCTGTGTCAGTCGGGCATGCGCACCGCTGCCGCGGCCGGCAATCTCAAGGCGTCAACGGACTGCGAGGCCTATATCCTGGAAGGCGGCCTTTCGGCATGGAAGCAGGCCGGCCTGCCCACCGAGCGCAGGAAGCGCGCGCCGCTGAGCCTTGTGCGGCAGGTGCTGATCACGGCCGGTGCGATCATCGTGCTGGGATTTGCCCTGGGACTTCTGGTTGATCCGCTGTGGCATCTGTTGTCCGGCGCGGCCGGCCTTGGCCTGCTCTCGGCCGGCATTACCGGGATCTGCCCGCTGGCAACGCTGCTGGGCCATATGCCCTGGAACGCCGCCAGGCCGGCGGGCGGCGTGATCGAGTAGTTTCATGGATTTCGTACTCGGACTTATTGACGCGGTATCGTTCGCCAGCCTCGAGGCGATCGCCGCGGGTGGTCTCGTCGGCCTTTCGCTTGGGCTGATCGGCGGCGGCGGCTCGATACTCGCCGTCCCGCTCCTCGTCTACGTGGTGGGGGTCGAGAGCCCGCACATCGCCATCGGCACCAGCGCGCTCGCGGTCGCCGTGAGCGCCGGCGCCAACCTCATCGGCCATGCCCGCAAGGGAACCGTGAAATGGCCCTGCGCCCTCGTCTTCGCCGTAACCGGAATCGCCGGCGCGGCCATCGGGTCATCGCTGGGCAAGGCGTTCGACGGCGAGCGCCTGCTGGCGCTGTTCGGGCTGGTCATGGTCATTGTCGGCTTGTCGATGCTGCGGCGGAAGAATTCCTCCGACAATGCCGACATCACGCTCACCCGGCACAATGCGGTCCGCCTGTTGCCGCGTCTCGTCGGCTCCAGCCTCGCCGTCGGCGTACTGGCGGGCTTTTTCGGCATCGGCGGCGGCTTCCTGATCGTACCGGGGCTGATCGCCGCAACGGCCATGCCGATGCTCAACGCCGTCGGCTCCTCGCTCGTCTCCGTCACCACCTTCGGCCTGACGACCGCCTCCAACTACGCCCTGTCCGGGCTGGTCGACTGGGTTCTGGCCGCGGAGTTCATCACCGGCGGCATTCTGGGAGGACTGCTGGGCACATGGGGCGCCGCACGGCTCGGCGGCACGACGCGTCACCTGACGTATGTCTTTTCGGCCGTGGTGATCCTTGTCGGGATCTACATGCTGATCAAGGGCTTGCCGGCGCTTCTTTAGATCGTACGAAACCCCGCCGGGCTCAACAGGCCACCACGTTGACGGCCAGCCCGCCCGTGGAGGTTTCCTTGTATTTGTCGCTCATGTCACGGCCGGTTTCGCGCATCGTCGCGATGCAGGTATCCAGCGGCACGAAATGCGTGCCGTCGCCGCGCAGCGCCAGCGACGCCGCCGTCACCGCCTTCACGGCGCCCAGCGAGTTGCGCTCGATACAGGGAACCTGCACCAGCCCGCCCACGGGATCGCAGGTCATGCCGAGATGGTGTTCCAGGGCGATTTCCGCGGCATTCTCGACCTGCGCGTTGGTGCCGCCCAGCGCCGCGCACAGACCTGCAGCCGCCATGGCTGCCGCGGATCCGACCTCCCCCTGACATCCCACTTCCGCACCGGAAATCGAGGCGTTGTGCTTGATGATGCCGCCGATCGCCGCCGCGGTCAGCAGGAAGGTGCGGATGCCCTCGCGGTCCGCCGCCACGCAGTGATCCTGGTAGTATCGGATGACCGCCGGAATCACGCCGGCCGCGCCATTGGTGGGAGCCGTGACCACGCGCCCGCCGGCGGCGTTCTCCTCGTTCACCGCCATGGCGTACACGCCGAGCCAGTCCATCACCCGATGCGGCTGCGGCATGTTGAAGCTTTTCTCGTCCACCAGCTGGTCATGGATGCCCTTGGCGCGGCGCTTCACCTTCAGCCCGCCCGGCAGCACGCCGTCGCGCTCGAGCCCGCGGTCGATGCAATCGTTCATGACCGCCCAGATCCGGTCGAGCCCCTCGACCAGGTCGTCGCGCCCCATGCGCGCGATCTCATTGGCGCGCTTCATCTCCGCAATGCTCAGCCCGCTGCTGTCGCCCATGTCGAGCATGGCGACAGCAGAGGAAAACGGATACGGCACCGCGACACCGTCGGTTCGGGCCTCCCGGTCCAGCGCCTTGAGTTCGTCGGCAGAAAGCACGAACCCGCCGCCAATCGAATAATAGGTCCGGGAGAAGGCCGCGTTCCCGGCCGCGTCCACCGCGGAGAAAACCATTCCGTTGGCATGTCCCGGCAGCGCCGGACCGTAGTCGAAGACGACATCTGCCTGCGGATCGAACGCCAGCGGTCCCAGGGATCCCGCGTCGACCGCCTGGGCCGCTTGCGCGTGCTCCAGAAGTCCGTCGACCTCCTCGGGCTCGATCTCGTCCGGCTTCGCCCCATGCAGGCCCAGCACGATGGCGCGGTCGGTTCCGTGGCCCTTGCCGGTGAACGCCAGCGAACCGTACAGGGTCACGCGGATGCGCTCGGGCCTGTCCGCGCCCGGCGCCGGCTGGCCCATGCCCGACAAGGCCTCCAGGAAGCGCGCCGCGCCGACCATCGGCCCCACCGTATGAGAGGACGACGGACCGATCCCGATCTTGAACAACTCGAAAACAGACAGAAACATGCGCGCTTTTCCCTCGACTGAGCGTCACCATGCCGTGAATTTCGACGATGTGCCAGTGGGGAACCCGTGAAACCCGCGAGCAGGCGCAACCATGGGCCGCGCAACGCCTCTCAACCATCATGCCACGACACGTACACGGCACCCGGGACCCGGATTGACATCGGGGCGCGCAGTGTCGCCGTGGGACCCCGATACGCAGGTTTCGCGACATGCAAACGAAGCGCCCGTCCGGGAACAGGTAAGCGACAGCGGTCTCGTCGGGCAGAACGTCAGACTGCGAAAGCGCTACATCCGGAAGACGCCGAACCTTGTTTGCGGAATCGGTGCGTTGAGCGCGGCGGAAAACGCCAGGCCCAGCACCCGGCGGGTTTCGGACGGCGTGATGATCCCGTCATCCCACAACTGCGCCGTTGCGTGGTAGGGATGCCCCTCTTCTTCATATCGCTCGCGGATCGGCGCCTTGAAGGCCTCCTCCTCCTCCGCGCTCCAACTGCCGCCGTCGCCTTCGATGTTGTCGCGCTTGACGGTCGCCAGCACCGACGCCGCCTGCTCACCGCCCATCACCGAAATCCGCGCGTTGGGCCACATGAACAGGAACCGCGGGCTGTAGGCGCGGCCGCACATGCCGTAGTTGCCCGCGCCATAGGAGCCGCCGACGATGACCGTCACCTTGGGCACCTGCGCGCACGCCACGGCTGTGACCAGCTTGGCGCCATCCTTGGCGATGCCGCCGGCCTCATAGTCGCGCCCCACCATGAAGCCCGTGATGTTCTGGAGAAACAGCAGCGGAATCCGCCGCTGGCAGCACAGCTCGATGAAATGCGCGCCCTTGAGCGCGGATTCGGAAAACAGAATGCCGTTGTTGGCGATGATGCCCACCGGGATGCCTTCGATGCGGGCGAAGCCCGTCACCAGCGTCGTGCCGTAGAGCGTCTTGAACTCGTCGAATTCCGAGCCATCCACCAGCCGCGCG
>JBFHII010000206.1:0-5665 GCA_041596535.1 Breoghania sp.
CCGGTCGCCGGCAAAGATCGCGGGCGCATTGTCGAACACCATGCGCGGCCAGCCGGTCGGCGGCTCCAGCCCGGCCCGGCGCAGGCCGCCTTCCCCCAGCGCCGCTACCCGCACGCTGTCACATGCCAGCTGATCCAGTGAAACCCGGAAGCGCCGGTCCCAGACGAGAGAGGCGCCGGGTGCCAGATCCAGCGGCTGGGGCGGGCTGCGCCCCGCCTCGCGGCAGATCAGCACCGTGTCGCCCCGACGCAGCAGCACGCAATCACCCAGCGTCCGCGTCACGGCCTCCCCCGGGTGCCCGTCCGGGCCGGCATCCGTCAGCGCCGCAACGGCGCCCTCGAGAGCGCTCAGCCGCGGCACGTAATCCGCGCCGCCGCAGTCGCGCACCAGGCGCGCAAAAAGCCGCAGGACGATCTCTTCGGGCAATCCGTGGAGCGCCGCCAGCCTGAACCGGCACGGACCGGCCTCGTGATGCTCGACATGCGCGCGCATCACCGTGTCGACCCATTGGTCCAACGCGTCGGCGGTGCGCCTCATCGATCGCGCCGTGGCCGCCAGGCGCTCCGCGCCCAGTCCCGCCCCGGCGAGCACCGGCAGCAGCGCGCGCATGGCGACCCGGCGATAGCGCGGATCGGCGTTGGAGGGATCCTCGCACCAGTCGAGACCGGCGGCGCGAAGGCTGGCGACCAGCCGCGCCTTGGGCACATCGAGCAGCGGCCTGTGGATCGCCACACCGTCACGATGGCTGAGCGGCGCCATGGCGGCGAGCCCGTAGGCGCCGCTGCCGCGCGCCAGCCTGTCGAGGAAGGTTTCCGCCTGATCGTCGCGATGATGGGCGAGAACCAGCGCATCCGCGCCGCTGCCGCGCATGGCGTCCCGCATCAGCGCAAAGCGCGCATCGCGCGCCGCCTTCTGGACGCCGGATGCGGGCTTGTCGCCCTGCCAGCGCAGCGTGCGATGCTCAAGTCCGCAAGCCGCGCAGCGCCGGGAGACCATAAACGCTTCCGCCGCGGCCTCCGGCCGCAGCCCGTGATCGACCGTCAGAACGACGGCGTCGGGCGCGTCCGCGTTCCGGGATCGCCATGTCTGGAAAAAATGCAGGAGTGCAAGGGAATCCGCGCCACCTGAAACGGCCAGCGCCAGTTTTCGACAATCGCCGAGCGACACGAACAGGGCATCGATCTCGTCGGCGGCAAGCGGGGCACCGTCAGTGGGCCCCGGTGCGTCAGGAGCAGCCGGCACTCTTCTGCTCCGCGCGTGCACGATTAAGCACCGCCGGTGTCCCGTCGGGATATTTCGCCAGTAGTTCCGAATAGGTGGCGCACGCCGCATCCCTCTGACCGAGGCCGCCGAGCGACAGGCCGAGCTTCAGCAGGCTGTCGGGCGCCTTGGTGGTGTCGGGATAATCCGTGTAGGTCTTCAGGAAGGCGTCCGCCGCCTCCCGGTACTGGCCGCTGCTGTAATAGCTCTCGCCCATCCAGTACTGCGCATTCGATGCCAGCGGATCGTCGGGATAATCGGCAAGGAACTGCTGAAAGCTCTGGATGGCCAGCGCATAATCGCCGCTGAGAACCTGGTTGTAGGCACGATCGTAATCATCGCGCGCGATCCCGGTGGACGGGGCCAGCACGAGCTGGCCGATGGCGTCGCCGTCGGCGGCCGCCGGGTCACCGGAATTTCGCACGCCGGGAAGCGGATCGTTCGAGCGTGGCGGCGTGTTGCCATTGCCGGTGGCCAGCGCCGAGAGATCGAGCGGACGGCCCGAGGCGACCGGCAGGTCGCCACCCGTCAGCTCCGCCTGGCGCTGCTCAAGCTGACCCAGCGACTGGGGCGGCACGCCAAGCTGCGCCGACCCCGCGGTGTTGACATTGTCCTGGGAACCCTGCGGCCTCTGGGACGGATCGACGTCCGAACGGTTGCGCGGAGCCCCGCCACCCTCCAGCTCCTGGAACCGGTACTCGGTGTCTTCTTGCGCGCGCCGAAGCTGATCCTGGAGCTCACGCACCTGGTGGCTCAGTTCCTCGATCTGTCCGGTCAGCGCGCGCATCTGCTCCTCGACGCGGTTCATGCGAACCGCCGTCTCGCCCTCGGCCCGCGACGACGAGCCGAAAAATCCGCCCTGCGCCATGGCTGGCGTGGCCAGCATGGCCGCCAGAAGCACTCCGGCGAAGGCGCGTAGTGAAAGGGTCATCTGCATTTCGTACTTCCGTAGCTGTCTGCGCGATACCATGGCCTAGCATAAGTTTCCCGGACTTCGGCTAAATTTTGACGGGTCCGCAAGGCATCGCGTGCCAGGCAATCGTCGCGCGTACAAAATGGGCGCACAAAAAAACCGGCGGCCCGAAGACCGCCGGTTCACTCCTGCCGCGAGGCGTCAGGACATTCGCTTGATCAGCTGCCCGCGTTGTTGATCACCGTCACCGCGCGGCGGTTCTGCGACCAGCAGGAGATGTCGTTGCAGACGGCCACGGGACGTTCCTTGCCGTAGGAGATCGTCCGCAGACGCGAGGCGTCGACGCCCCGGCTGACCAGATAATCCCGCGCCGCGGTTGCCCGGCGGGCACCCAGCGCGATGTTATACTGCCGCGTGCCGCGCTCATCGGCGTGACCCTCGACCGTGACGGAATATTTCGGATATTTTTGCAGCCAGCGCGCCTGCAGATCGAGCGTGGCGCGACCTTCCGCGGTCACCTCGGAGCTGTCCACCGTGAACAGCACACGATCGCCCACGTTGACCACAAAGTCCTGCGCCGTACCCGGCGTGACTGCGCTGTTGGCGATGCTGTCCGGTCGCGTCTGCGCACAGGCAGCAACGCTCAGAGCGGCCGCGACAAGCGCGACAAATCGAAATCCACGCATGAAAGTCCCGTTCGTCTTCATAATTCCCGCAACTCCTGACCCCCACCGCCCCTCTAGGGTTAAAGAGACCCTATCGCGGGATGGTTAAGCGGCCGTTGGCGGAAATGGTTAACCGTTCATTATTCCGCGACGACGCCGTTGTTTCATTTTCGAGGCGAACAGCTACTGCGCCGTCGCCACGTGCTTGTGCGAAGGTACGCCCCAGCACCTACTCGATCAAGGGCGACCACGCCGGATCGGACGCAAATGCCGCCGTACCCACGCGTTGTTCATTGTATCCGGTGAGATCCACGGTCCACAACTGCGGCCCGCCATTGGCCCCCGGCGTGTCGCGGAAGAACATCAGCACGCGGCCGTTCGGCGCCCAGGTGGGGCCTTCATTGTGGAAGCCTTCCGTCAGAATCCGCTCGCCCGACCCGTCAGGCCGCATCACCCCGATCATGAAGCGGCCCTGATGCTGCTTCGTGAAGGCAATGAGATCGCCGCGCGGCGACCAGACGGGCGTGGAATAGTAGCCCGGCCCGAAGCTGATCCGGTTGGGCGCGCTGCCATCGGCGTTCATGACATACAACTGCTGGCTGCCGCCCCGGTCCGATTCAAACACGATCCGCTTGCCGTCCGGCGAGTAGGACGGGCTGGTGTCGATGGACGCGGAGTTGGTCAGCCTTGTCTTGTTGCGCGAGCGCAGGTCCATCAGGAAGATGTTGGCGTTACCCTCCTGCTGCAGGCTCATCACGATGCGCTGCCCATCGGGCGAGAAGCGCGGCGCGAACGTCATGTTCGGGAAGTTGCCGACGATCTCGCGCTGGCCCGTCTCGATGTTGAGCAGGTACACGCGCGGCTCACCGCCCGCATAGGACATGTAGGTGACTTCCTGACTGGTCGGCGAGAACCGCGGCGTCAGCACCAGATCGTCGCCGGACGTCAGATAGCGCACGTTGGCGCCGTCCTGATCCATGATCGCCAGCCGCTTGACGCGCTTGTCCTTGGGGCCGGTCTCGTCGATGAAGACCACGCGGGTGTCGAAATAGCCCTTCTCGCCGGTCAGCCGCTCATAGATCGCATCCGCGATGATATGCGCCAGACGCCGCCAGTGTTTCGGCGTCGTGAAATACTGCTGGCCGACCATCTGCTCGCCCGCGAAGACGTCCCACAGGCGGAACTCGGCGCGCAATCGGCCGTCTCCCTGGGTTGTGATGGTGCCCGATACCAGTGCCTGGGCCGCGATCACCCGCCAGTCGCCGAACCGCGGCTGGGTGTTCACGTCCATGTCCTTCTGGATGAAGCTCTTGGGATCGAGCGGGCGGAACAGTCCCGAACGCTTGAGATCGGCCACCACCACACCGACGATATCGGCGGAGAGCTGCGGATCCGCACCGCCGAACGTCGGAATGGCGATCGGCAGCGGCTCGATGTTGCCGCCGCGAATATCGATCTCCACCAGCGCGCTCGCCGGCCTCACCGCCGCGGCCGCCACCACGATCGCCACTGCCAGCGCACGCGCCACCCGGACCGCGACCGATCGGCTCACGCCGGTCAACCGGCCAATTCCACCAAACTGCATCATCGACAGATACCCCGTGTCGTCTTCGCGTTTCTCGTCCCTGAAGCCATTCAACGCGCGCCTGTCCGCTTCGTTCAAATCGGAGCGCATTCAATAGGCCTGCTTCGGGTAGAAATTGACGACCAGAGTACTCCAGCCGCCTTGCCCGCCGAATTTGTCGCGCGGCAGGAACGCGAACGTCTCTTCCTGATCGACCCGATTGACCGCCCGCACGGCCGCCCGGGCCAATGCGTCGAACTTCGGGTACGAATGCGAATTGATGACCTGCGGTTGCCCGATCACCCGCCCGTCCTGGGACAGGCTGAACTGGATCGTGATGCGCAGGTCATCCGGATAGTCATCGCCGTAATATGAGAACCGCTGCTTGATCTTCGCGATCAGCAGGGCCTCGTCGCTGGCCGTAAGGCGGCCCGTATCGTTCGACAACCGGCTGCCCAGAGATGCCGGCTCCGGGCTCGCTTCCGCAGCCCCGCCGCGCGGCTCAACCTTGTTGAGAAGCGCGGAGATGTTGTTCGGATCGAATTTCCGTTGCGGCTTCTCCGGTGTGGTCGGAGTCCGCGGTGTCTGCGGCGTCGCCTTTGCGACCTGCACCGGCTTTGGCGGCGTCGGCTTGGTGCGCGGCGTCACCTTGACGGGTTCGGGCACCGGTTCGGGCTTCGCCGCCTCTTCAACCTTTTGCTCGGCCGGCTCAGGTTCGGCCTGCGGTTCCGGCGCGGGCGCAGGCTCGCTGACGGGTTGCGGCTCGGGTGCGGGCGCGGGTTCGGCCACCGGCTCTGGCGCCGGCTCGGGTGCCGGGGGCGGCGCGGAGGTCGCTTCCTGGGCGGGCACATCGCCGGGCTTTTCGGCGGCGGTTGGCGCCTCCGACGGCTTCTTCGCGGGTTCCGGCCGGGCTTCCTCGCGCTGTTCGGCATCGCGCGCACCGGCGCGCAGTCGGGTTATGTCCTCGATGGGCACCAGGTCGACAGGCAGCGACTCGACGTTGGCGACCTCAAAGCGCTCCGCCGCCGGAAGCGCCACGAGCCCCCACGCGAGAATGGCCAGATGACCCACCGCCGATGCCACGAACCCCGCGCGCATGGTCAGTTGCCCTGCTCCTCAAGCGTCACCAGACCGATGCGCGTGAAGCCGGCAGCATTGATCCGTGCCATGATCGGCATTTCCGTTCCATAATCGGCGTCACGGTCGCCGTGCATATAGATGCGCTCGTAGTATCCGTTGGCCGCGATCGCAATCAGTTTCTCG
>JBFHII010000207.1:0-5647 GCA_041596535.1 Breoghania sp.
CGCACGCCCTCGTGCGATTTCATGTAGTCGATCAGCCGTTCGAGCATCATCAGCACCTGCGGCCGGCCGGAGACATCCGGATGGATGGTGATCGGGAAGACGGCATAGTCCATCTCGCGATAGACCCAGTCGAACTGGTCGGTCCACATCTGCTCGATATCGCGCGGGTTCACGAAACCGTGGCTGTTGGGCGACTTCTTGATGAACATCATCGGCGGCAGATCGTCGAGATACCAGCTCGCCGGGATCTCGATCAGGTCCGTCTCGACGCCGCGCTTAAGCGGCTTCATCCAGTCCTTGGCCTCGGCGGTGTAGTCGATCTTGGTCCAGCTGTCGCCGACGCGCACGTAGTAGGGCGTGAAGTCATTGTGCATCAGCGAGTGGTCGTACTTGATGCCCTTCTTGAGCAGCAGCTCGTTGGTGATGTTGGAAAACTCCCACCACGGCGCGACGTAGCCGGTGGGCGCCTTGCCGGCGAGATCGCCGATCAGATCGATGCACTTGTCGAGCACATCCTCTTCCTGCTGCGGCGTCATCGCGATGGGGTTTTCATGGCTGTAGCCGTGAATGCCGATCTCGTGACCGGCGGCGGCGACCGCCTTCATCTGCTCGGGAAAGGTTTCCGCCGAGTGACCGGGCACGAACCAGGTCGTGCGGATGTCCTTCTTCTCGAACAGCCTGAGCAGCCGCGGCGCGCCCACCTCGCCGGCGAACAGGCCGCGCGAGATGTCATCGGGCGAATCCTCGCCGCCATAGGAACCAAGCCAGCCAGCGACCGCATCCACATCCACGCCGATGCCGATCAGAATTTCCTTTGTCACGTATCGTCTCCAGGTTTGCCGTGAAGGGAAGAAGAAGAGGCGCTCACGCCGCCGCCATGGCGAACGCCTCGGCCCGGCCCGCCTCGTCGAGGCCGGAGGCCAGCACCACGCCGAGCAGCAGGCGCGCCTTGATGCCGCTGAGGTCGCCGAGAAAGTGAACACCGGCGCGCAGCAGCCCCGCGCCGCCACTGCCGGCATAGACCGGCGCCACCCGCCCCATGGGACAGCGCGTGGTCAGCGCCACGGTGACGCCGGCGGCAAGCGCCCGCTCGATGCCCGCGAGAACCTCCGGCGTGACATTGCCGCGTCCGAAGGCCTCGATCACCAGCCCGCGCGTTCCCGACGCCACCGCGCAATCGATGAAGCGCGCGTCGAGCCCCATGGCGAGCTTGACCAGATCGACCCGCGATTCGATCTCCGTGTTTGCGAAACGGCGGCCGCCGAGCGGGCGGCGCTGGAAGATCACCCGGTCCTGGTCGATCTCGCCCAGCTTGCCGTGCTCCATCGAGCCGAAGGTGCCGACGCGCGAAGCATGAAGCTTGGTGGCGTCGCGGGCCGCATGGATTTCCTGTTCGAAGACGACGAGCACACCCATGCCGCGCGCCTCCCCGCTCGCCGCCACGCGAAGCGCCGCGACGAAATTGTGCGGTCCGTCCGGTTCGGGATCGTCGGCGGCGAGCTGGGCGCCGGTGAACACCACGGGTTTCGGCGAATCGACCAGCAGGTCGGCGAGATATGCGCTCTCCTCCAGCGTGTCGGTGCCGTGCGTGACGACCACGCCGTCCACATCGTCGCGCGCCACCGCGGCCCGAATTGTCGCCACCATTTCGAAGGCCATGGGCAGGGTCAGCATGTAGCTGCCGATCGACGCGAAATCCGCCGCCTCGACCGCCACGCCGGGCAGCCGCGCCTGCGCCAGCTCGACGAAGGCGCGGCTGGTGGCATCGACGCCGACGTCCCCGCGCGCCGCATCAAATCTGGAGGCAATCGTGCCTCCTGTCGCGACGAGCACGACCTTCTTCATCCCAGAAACTCCGGCAAATTGAGGACAAGACTTCCCGTCCGCGCACGGCCATCCGGGTGCGCGGCATCGCTCGCAGAGCAGCGATCGGGAATTTTCAGGGGCGGCAGGACCTGTTTTCAGGCTTTCCTGCACAATCCCTCACCAGGGCCGCCTATTTTTTAGGCTTGGCAACTTAGTGAGCAACTATCTAGCATAGTTTTACATTTTCTCTCCGACTGCAATGGGTAAAAAGCTTGGCGTCGGATTCCGGATAAACCGTACGGAGTCCCAAATGGCCAGGAATGGACAATCCTATATTTCGAGTCTGAACGACGGACGTTCGATCTTCATCGATGGCCGCAAGGTCGACGATGTCGGCAGCGATCCGGCGTTCAGGAATGCCGTCGCCTCGGTGGCGGAGCTCTACGACTACCAGTGCGATCCGGCCAACATCGAGGACATGACCTTCGCCTCGCCGAAGACCGGGGACGCGGTCAATCGCAGCTGGGAGCTGCCCACGACCTATCACGCGCTGGTGCGCCGGCGGCAGGCCATGGAGCGGTGGGCGGAACAGAACTGCGGCATGATCGGCCGCTCGCCGGACCACGTGGCATCGACCATCGCGGGGTTCCGCATGGGGCTGCCGGTCTTCCGGGACTACGATCCCGCACGCGCGGCTGCCGTCGAATCCTATTACGAGTTCGCCCGCGACAACGACCTGTTCCTCTCCTACGTCATCATCAACCCGCAGGCCGACAAGTCGAAATCGGCCAGCGGCCAGCCGGATCCGCACCTGGTCGCCTCGGTGGTGGACGAGGATTCCGAAGGCATCACCATCCGTGGCGCCAAGATGCTCGCGACCAGCGGCGTGCTTGCAGATGAACTGCTGATTTCCGGATTCCAGGCGCTGCAGGCCGGCGACGAGGCCTACGCCTTCACCGCCGCGGCCCCGATCAATTCCAAGGGCCTGACGCTGATGTCGCGCCGCAGCTACGAAGCGAACGCGATCTCGTCCTTCGACTACCCGCTTTCGCATCGCTTCGACGAGAACGACGCGGTGGTCTATTTCGACGACGTGAAGATCCCGTGGGACCGCGTCTTCGTCAACAAGGACCTGAAGATGGCGCAGGCGCAGTGGCACGCCACGCGCACCCACGTCTTCCAGAACTACCAGTGCATCGTGCGCCTGATGGTGAAGCTGCGGTTCCTGCTCGGCCTTGCCCGCAAGGTCGCGGAGACCAACAGCATCATCAACTATCCGCAGGTGCGCGAGACGCTCGGCCTGATGGCCGCCAAGGTCGCCAACATCGAGGCGCTGATCACCGCCATGGAACTGAAGGGCGAAAGCTACGAAGGCTATTTCGTCCCCGACCGCTCGCTGCTGTGCACGGCCCAGGTGATCGCCCAGACCACCTATCCGGAGATAGTCGAGGCCATCCGGAGCCTCTCCGGCGGCGGCCTGATCATGGTGCCCTCCTCCTATCATGACTTCGAGAACCCGGTGACCAGCGAGATCATCGGCAAGACCCAGCGCTCGGCGATCTGCGACACCGAGGAGCGCGTCAAGCTGATGAAACTCACCTGGGACGCCATCGGCTCGGAGTTCGGCTCGCGCCACCTTCAGTACGAGATGTTCTATTCCGGCCCCACCTTCGTGACGCGCGGCAACTCGTTCCGCTTCTACGACTGGGACAACGTCAAGGGCTTCGTCGACGGCTTCATGGACAGCTACGGCCTGCCGGACCCGGCCGCCCTGCGGCCGGCCGCGGAATGAACGCCATCATGCCCGACAAAGAACGCATTGCCCGCAGCGCCTTCGTCACGCGCCTGCCGCAGCCCTACGCGATGGTCGACAACGGTCCGCTTTCCGACCTGACATTCGTCGTCAAGGACCTGTTCGACGTGGCCGGTCACGTGACGGCCTGCGGCACTCCGGACCGCGCCCGGGAAGCCAGGAAGGCCGTCGCCACCGCGCCCTCGGTGCTGGTGCCGCTGATGAACGGCGCCCGCATGCTCGGCAAGTCCCAGACCGACGAAGTCGCCTGCGGCATGTTCGGCATGAACCCGCATTTCGGCACGCCGATCAATCCGGCAGCACCCGACCGTGCGCCGGGCGGCTCGTCGAGCGGCTCGGCCTCCGCGGTGGCGGCGGGCCTTTGCGACTTCGGCATCGGCTCGGACACGGGCGGCTCGATCCGTGTGCCGGCGAGTTTCTGCGGGATTTACGGGCTACGCACCACCTTCGGCCGCGTCTCCGTGGCCGGCGTCATGGCGATGGCGCCGAGCTTTGACACGGTCGGCTGGCTCGCCCGCGATCCGGTGACGCTGCGCCGTGTCGCCGAGAGCTATTTCGGGCCTGTCGCGGAGAGCGGCGCGCCGCGCCTCATGATCGCCCGCGACGCCTTCGACATTCCGGTGAATGGCATCGGCGAGGCCCTTCTGAAGGTTGCCGCCGAACTCGGCGGCGCGCGCGAGGTCACGCTCTATGCCGAGGGCGTGGAGCACTGGCTCGACACCTTCCGACCGCTGCAACTGCAGGATCTATGGTCGACGCTCGGCGGCTGGTGCACGGAACCCGGCCGCACGTTGAGCGAAGCGGTGGACCAGCGCATCGAGCTGTCCTCGACCGTCGATCCGGCCGCCCATGCCACAGCCGTCGTCCGGCGCGAGGCCCTGACGGACCGCATCGTCGACCTGCTCGGCGACGACGGCCTGATGATCGTGCCGACCGCGCACGACCTGCCGCCGCTGCTGGAAGCCGGCGTGTCGGCCCAGATCGCGTTCCGCGAGAAGACGCTGGCGCTCACCTGCGTTGCCAGCCTGTGCCGGCTGCCGCAGATCAACATCCCCGCGACGCGGGTCGAGGGCTGTCCCGTCGGCCTGTCGCTGATCGCCGGCCCGCGCGGCGAAGCCCGGCTGCTTGCCTTCGCCGAAAAGCTCGGCCCGCTGATGATAACCGCATGACGTTTCCCGAGGACCAGCTCCGCGATTTCTCCGGCTATGGCCGCAACCCGCCCGACCCGAAATGGCCGAACGGCGCGCGCATGGCGCTCGTCATCGTGCTCAACATCGAGGAGGGCGCCGAGCCCTCCATCCCGGATGGCGATGCGGCGACGGAGATCGCCCTGACCGACGGCATTTTTGGCGAGGTGCCGGCCGGCAAGCGTGATTTTGTCGCCGAAACCCTGTTCGAATACGGCTCGCGCGTCGGCTACTGGCGGTTGAGCGAGCTGTTTTGCGAACGCGGGTTCACGCTGACCGCCAATGCCTGCGCCCGGGCGCTCGAGCGCACACCGGAGATCGCCGCGGACATTCGCGACAACGGCTTCGACCTGTGCTGCCATGGCGATCGCTTCGTCCGACCGTTCCTGATGAGCGCGGAGGAGGAACGCGCGGCCATGGCCCGGGCCGTCGAGAGCCTGACGCGAACCACCGGCATGGCCCCGCTGGGCTGGCAGAGCCGCTACTCGTCCAGCGAGGCGACCCGAGGGCTGCTCGTGGAGCATGGCGGCTTCCTCTACGATTCCGATTCCTATGCCGACGACCTTCCCTACTGGGTATCCGTCGGAGACAAGCCGCACCTCGTGGTGCCGCACAGCTTCACGCACAACGACAACCGTCTGGCGACGGCCAAGCTCCCCACCGCGGCCGACATGTACGAGCATCTGGCCGCCGCCTTCCGCGTGCTCCACGCCGAGAGCGCCCGGCGCCCGCGCATGATGACCGTCAGCCTCCACGCGCGGATTTCCGGCCAGCCGTCGCGCTTCGAGGCCGTGAGCCGTTTTCTCGATCTCGTCGGCGCCCATCCCGACGTCTGGGTCGC
>JBFHII010000208.1:0-5646 GCA_041596535.1 Breoghania sp.
CCGATGTCGGGGCGGCCCCCGAGCCGGGACCCAGTGTGCCGCGCTATGCGCCCAGAATTTTCGCGTGGTGGCGCAGGTGGTCTTCCATGAAGGTCGCAATGAAGAAATACGAGTGATCGTAGCCCGGCTGCATGCGGATTTCGGCCGGCTGCCCCGCCGCCTTGCAGGCCTCGGCAAGCCGCTGGGTCTGCAGCTGCTCCGCGAGAAACCCGTCCGCCTCGCCCTGGTCCACCAAAATCCTTGTCGCAAAGCGGCGCTCGCGCAGCAGTTCGCAGGCGTCGTGCTCGGCCCATGCGCTCTCGTCCGCGCCGAGATAGGCCGTGAAGGCCTTTTTGCCCCAGGGCACCTTGGAGGGCGCCACGATGGGCGAAAACGCGGAGACGGATTTGAACAGTTTCGGGTTGCGCAGGGCGATCGTCAGCGCGCCGTGGCCGCCCATGGAATGGCCGAAGACGCCGCGCGCGCCGGGGCGCACCGGGAATTCCGCTTCCACCAGCGCCGGCAGTTCCCGGGTGATGTAGGAATACATCTTGAAATGCGGCGCCCAGGGCGCCTGCGTGGCGTCGACATAGAAGCCCGCGCCCTGGCCGAGATCATAGGCCGCATCATCGGCCACGCCCTCGCCCCTGGGGCTGGTGTCGGGCGCCACGACGATCATGCCGGTCTCCGCCGCCACGCGCTGGGCGCCGGCCTTGACGGTGAAATTCTCCTGCGTGCAGGTCAGCCCCGACAGATAATAGACCACCGGCACCGGCCCTTGCGCCGCCGCCGGCGGCACATAGACGGAAAACGTCATGTCGCAGCCGCAGACGGCCGAGGCGTGGCTGTAGACACCCTGGACGCCGCCGAAACTGCGGTTCTCGGAAACGGTTTGCATCGCCTTATCCCTCGTTCGTCTTGCCGCCGGTCAGATCCAGATACATCACCAGCGCGTCCACGTAGCCCTCATCGGGGTGCAGGAAGGCGCCCGGCAGGCGGCCGACGATCTCGAAGCCGTGGCTCTGCCAGATGGCAACCGCGCGGGTGTTGGTGGACACCACGAAATTGAACTGCATGGCGCGAAAGCCCCGCGCCCGGGCCACCTCCAGCGCATGCGCCAGCATGGTCCGGGCCACGCCGCGGCCGCGCGCCGCATCCGCGGTCACAAAGCCGCAGTTGCACACATGCGAGCCGCCGCCCTTCTGGTTGCGGCCGATGTAATAGGTGCCGAGGGGAACGCCGTCTTCGCCTTGGTCTTCCGCAACAAACACCTCGTGCCCGCCGCGCCAGTAGGCCAAGGCCGCCTCACGGGAGATATCGCGGTCGACCGCATAGGTATCGCCCGCCGCGAACACCGGCTGCAGCATGGCCCAGATCGCGCCGTCATCGGACGGCGCGGCGGGTCGCAGAACAACATCGCCCATGATCAGTAGAGCACCACCGAGCGGATCGATTCACCGGCATGCATCAGGTCGAACCCCTTGTTGATGTCCTCGAGCCCCATCGTGTGGGTGATCATCGGGTCGATCTCGATCTTGCCGTCCATATACCAGTCGACGATCTTCGGCACGTCCGTGCGGCCGCGCGCGCCGCCAAACGCCGTGCCGCGCCACGACCGCCCGGTGACCAGCTGGAACGGCCGGGTGGAGATTTCCGCGCCCGCCGGCGCCACGCCGATGATGATCGATTCACCCCAGCCCTTGTGGGCGCATTCCAGCGCGGTGCGCATCACGCCGACGTTGCCGGTGGCGTCGAAGGTGTAATCCGCGCCGCCCTTTGTGAGATCCACCAGATAGGGCACCAGGTCGCCCTCGACCTCCGAAGGGTTGACGAAATGCGTCATGCCGAAGCGCTCCGCCATCTCCTTCTTGGAATCGTTCAGGTCGACGCCGACGATCATGTCCGCGCCGGCCAGCCTGAGGCCCTGCAGCACGTTCAGGCCGATGCCGCCGAGCCCGAAGACGATCGCCTTGGAGCCGATTTCCACCTTGGCGGTGTTGATCACCGCGCCGATGCCGGTGGTGACGCCGCAGCCGATGTAGCAGACCTTGTCGAACGGCGCGTCCTCACGGATCTTCGCCAGCGCGATTTCCGGCACCACGGTGTAATTGGCGAACGTCGAGGTGCCCATGTAGTGCAGGATCGGCTCGCCATCGAGCGTGGTGAACCGCGAGGAGCCGTCCGGCATCAGGCCGGCGCCTTGCGTGGTGCGGATCGCCTGGCACAGGTTGGTCTTCGGATTGAGGCAATATTCGCACTGCCGGCATTCCGGCGTGTACAGCGGAATCACGTGGTCGCCCGGCTTCAGCGTGGTCACGCCCGGCCCCACCTCGACGACGACGCCGGCGCCCTCATGCCCCAGGATCGCGGGAAACAGCCCTTCCGGATCGGCGCCGGATAGCGTGAACTCGTCCGTGTGGCAGATGCCGGTGGCCTTGATCTCCACCAGAACCTCGCCCACCTTCGGACCTTCCAGGCGCACCGTGGTGACTTCCAACGGCTTGCCCGCCTGCACGGCCACTGCAGCGCGTACATCCATAGCTGAATTCCTCTGATTTTTCCTGCTCAACATCATGCCGGCCGGTCTGCGTCTGGACCCTGCGCCGCGTCGGCACCGGCACGCACGAGACCGTGTCTCACACTGCCCTGCCAGGATCGTTCGGGCAATGCCGCAGCTTGCGGAAATCACCCCGCCGGCCAATCGCTGCCGCCGGTTCTACGGGAAATTCCGGTGTCCGTTCAATGGTCAAAAAGGACACATCCATGGTCACGGCGCGTCCCTGAGGCATTCCGCGAACGCTTCTGCCACGCGCGTTCACCCGCCGAGGCCGCAAATGATGCTTTTCAGGCAACGTGCCTTCATCCGAATTTTATTTGGTCATCCGCAGAATGCTCGCGAACCTCCAATTTGTTCCAAAATATTGAAACAGGAGGTGACACCTGACTTCACCCGAAAGAAGGAAAAATTCTGATCCATTTCTCATCATGACCTTGGAGAAATTCACTCCACAAACAAAATTATTCTGAAATATTCTTTGAAATTACAGACCTCCACAATGCGGCCCGCCTGAAATTGTGTGTTACGGTGCCCCACTTGCACGTGATCATGCGTGCCTGTTCCCCAACGGATTGGACGTCAATCATGCAGATTCCCGAATGGACACAACCCGCCCTCATCGGCGCGGCAGCGGGCGCCGTCGTTCTGGCGATTGTCGGATTTAATTGGGGTGGCTGGATGACCACCAGCTCCGCCAACACGCTTTCCAGCAACTCCGCTGACGCCGCGGTGGCCGCTGTGCTGACGCCCTACTGTTTGCGCAGCTCGACGACCGATCCCGAGGCCGCGGCCATTCTGGCGGAACTCGAGGCGGCAAGCGGCTATCAGCGACGCGGTATCGTGGAGAAGGCCGGCTGGGCGACCCCATTGGGCGCCGAAAGACCCAATCGCGACCTTGCCGAAGCCTGCCAGATCGCGCTGTCCAAAAACACGTAGACCGGCGCGCCCAGGCGCGGCCTTGGGCTTTCCGGAGCGCCCGTCGCTCCGGAAGGCGAATGCCCCTATCGGAACAGGGGTGATCGGCTAAGCCGCCAGTTCCGGCGGCAAGCGGCCGCTGCGGTAAAGGATCGTCGGCTCGTCGTAGCAATCGGTCTCGGCGTCGACCTCCTGCGAATAGGCGATCACGCCATCGCGGGTTGTCGCCATGCGCTCCGCCATCGCGACCGCCGCATCCGCGCTGCGCGCCGTGCGCTGCTGGTCGGCAACAAGCGCCCGCCCCTTCTGCCGAAAGCTCTGCACAGCGTATTGAATTGTCATGATGGTCCCTCGGGTTGACCATGGGCGTATCACGTTGCCCGCCGAAGATACGGTTTTCTTTTCGATCAGGAGATGACACCTGCGCCTCGCGTGACCCGGGGCAAGCCGTGGCACTCGTGTGAACGTCGCCAGCCGGTTAAGCAACCGCTTGATCCGGCGTTGCATTGTGCCTCGCGGCCTCCCATGATCATGCGGATTTCAGGAGGGGGCATTGATGTTTGCACATGGCGCATTTTCGCGCGGCGCGGTTCTGGCCGCAATTCTGGTAGCGGCCCCGATCGCGATGCCGACGGCGGCAGCCGCGGACGATCTGGACGTGACGATCTACGAGTACGGCGGCGACGGCCTTCCCAGCTGCGCGACGAGCACCGTCGCGGGGCTGAAATCGCGCGACAGTTTTCTCGCCGTGCGCTCCGGTCCCGGCTCGGACTATCGCGAGCTCGACCGGCTGTACAACGGCGATGTCGTCGTCACCTTCGACCAGCAGGGCGCGTGGATCGGCGTGATGTACGGCGGTGCCGCGGCGGGCTGCCAGTCGCCCGACAAGAAGCGTCCCCTGCCCTATGCCGGAAAAAAGGGCTGGGTGCACGGCAACTGGCTGCGGGACCTCGCCGGATAACCATCGCCACCGTTCCATGCCACCGAAGAGACCTGTCCCATGAAGCCACTCCTCTGCGCTGCCGTGATCGCGGCCTGCCTCGCCACAATCGCGCGGGCAGAACCCGTCGTCGAGGTCACCCATCCCATCCCCGGGGATCCGTTCACCGACACCCGGATCGAGGGCTGCACGGGCACCTTCGGCGTCGGCCTGATGCGCTATTTCGGCACCTCGGCGCACATCGGCGATGACAGCGCACTCACCGATTTCTGCCTCGATGACGCGTCGGGCACCCTCGCCGCGGCGGAGCCGAAGTCCGGCCTGACGCTGGTCGCGGATGACAACGGCACGCGAAAATTCGAACTCCTGGATGGCGAGGCCAGTGATTACATGCGCGTCAGCCTGCGGCTGGCGCTGGAGGAGAATTTCGTCGGCGTCTGCTCGGGCAAGATCACCGGCAGCGAAACCGTCCACTACCATCTGCCCAAGCAAAAACACGTCGCCCGCGAGGGCGCGTTCAACCAGGCGCTGCTGCAGGGCTTCACGCTGGTCAGGACCGCGCCGGCGCCCCGGCTGGCCTCCTCCACGGAGGGGCATTATCTCGCCATCGCCCCGCTTTCGCAGGACGGTGGCAAGCCGCTGCACATCGATTCAAAGCTCGCCGGCGGGGTCGCCGCCATGTACGGCACGCTCAGCTTCGGCGACAACAGCGGCACGCTGAGCATCACCAAGGGCGATGGCGGGACGACGGGCGCCGTCGGCGGCGCGCTGACGATTGCCGGCGACGACACCGGCCAGGTGACCATGACGGGCCGCTTCGAGGCGAAGAGCGCCCGACTTGCGGGTCATCACCCCAAGGAATGGGTGTCGATGAGCGGCACGGTCGACTACATGCGAGGCTGGATTCTGGGTGAAGAAGGCGAGGCCATGCAGGCCATGGGACTGGCGCGCGGCAGCTACACCAATGCCAGCGGCGAGACCCACCCGATCCGCGCCGAGATCTCGCTCTACAGCTGCGGCACCGACTGACCCGACCCCGCAGCCGTTCGCGGCCCAGGCTCGCCGGCCGCCAAAAGCCGCCGGGCAGCATGCAAGGCGATGTCTCTACGGATAGACATCGGTTGTCATCCCGGGCGCGCCGCGGTGCGCAGTACCGCTGCGCAGACCCGGGACCCATGCCGTGATCAACCGGATTTCATATCACGCAGCGCCGACAGTGGCGGCATGGGCGCCGAATCCCGGGCGGCGTGATTAC
>JBFHII010000209.1:0-5644 GCA_041596535.1 Breoghania sp.
GGTCCAGCCCCGTCCACGGCAGGAACGGGGTGCGGCGGATGTTGCCGTTGATCTCCACGCGCAGGGTCTTCCTGGAGGAGGGCGAGCGGTTGTGGAAGCCGAACGTGTCGGCGATGATCAGCGTGTTGGCCTTCACCGCCATCCGCCTGGGGGCGGGCAGGCCAAGGGACGGCAGCTCGTTTTCCGGCAGGCGGAAGGAGCCGAAGGAATGGTGCCCGCGCGCATCGCGCGCGCCGAGGCTCTGGCGGTACTCCCAGTCGAGCCGTTCGCGCGTCAGCCGGTGCGAGCCGGGCACATAGGCGAAGGGGCCGTCGTCCTCGCCCACGTCATGCAGGAACAGCCAGCATTTGACCGTTGAGTGAAACGTATCCGCGTGCAGTTCGGTCTGAGGATCGGCGGCCTTGCGGCTCGGATCCGCCAGCACGGTCTGGATGAAGAAGGTCGGCTCGCCGCCGCGCGAGGACATGTAGTGCATGGCGGCGCGAATCTCGCGCGAGCGCACGACGGAGGCCGTGGCCGGCATCGACTTCAGCAGCGAATTGGGCAGCGGCGTCATCCGGGTGACCGTCTGTCCCTGACGCATCTCGCGCGCCGGAAACGCCCGCCCGTAGATTTCGCCGCGCAGCTGCTCGAACACCTCGGGCGCCAGGAAGCCCGGCTTTTCCAGAAACCCGTCACGCTGATAGGCGGCGCGATCGGCCTCATCGAGATGGCGCCCAAGCCAGGCGCGGCGCCGGTCGGCCAGCCAGCCGGCGGTCTTTACCCGTGCCAGATGCAGGCCATACCGGTTGAGCGTCGGATTGCCGAGGATCGGATTGGCGGCGAAGGATTTTGCGGAACCTCCGATCTCCGCGATCCACAGGGGGGCCTTGAGAACATCCAGCAACGTCATGGGTGGTCACTCGACTCGGGTCAGTGGCAAGGGTGCGTGGCGCTTGCTCGGGATTCGGTTGTCCACGCGGCACGATACAAGTCTTACTGCACCCGCGGCCGGTCCGTATAGGGCTGCACCTTCTGAAACGCAGGCGTATCGCGCAAGGCTTCCAGCACCGCGTGCACGTCGCGGTCGCTCAGCGTGTCACGGGTGCGCACCGAGAACCACGAACTGCCGCTGGCCGGCGCGCCGACCTCCAGTTCCAGTTCGGGCAGGGAGCCATTGAAACCGCGGCGCGAACTCTCGAGCAGCGGCTGATAGGAATCCATGAAGTTCTGTGCCTGCGCGCGCGTCCGGAACGAGCCGAAGATGATCGTGTTGTCGGTGTTCTCGATGGCATCGAAGGTGTCGACGAAGGCATCGACCGGCGTGGCGGGGCCGCCTTCCGCCGCTTGCGCGTTCTCGAGCGCCAGCAGCAGTTGCCGCCCCACGGTTTCCGCCGCGAAGTGCCGGTTGTGCGGCAGCGCGCGTCCGGGAAGCACGCTCCAGACGAACACCTGGTCACGGTAATCCGGCGCCGTGCGGCGCAACTGCCGCAAGGCGGTCTCGTCCAGATCATCCGCATAGCGTTCGCTCTGGCGCGGCCAGTCGCGCAGCACGGAAAACGTCTCGCGCGCGCCGGCAAAATCACCGTTGTAGAATTCGGCCAGCCCCAGCGTGAAGGCGGCGTCATTGCGCCAGCGCCAGTGGCTCGTGGAGGCGCGAAACGCCTTGGAGGCCGGATCCAGCGGCGCCAGAGCGCGCAGCATGGCGAGGGCCTGCTCGCCCGGTGCCTGGTGCGCGGTATCGGCCAGATCGGCGGCGTGCGCGGCGATCTCCGGGTCGCAGGCCGGCGTGTGCTTGCACCCGGCGAGCATCAGCGCCAGCCGCAGGCTCGAGACCAGCGCGTGCGGCGTGCGGTCGAAACGCCGCATGGCGGCGTAACCGGCCATGGCCCTGCCGTAGCCCTCGGGGTCGGAGAGGTTCTGGCCGCTGGCGTCGGTATACAGTCCGCTGCGGTTGGCCAGCGCGCGCGCGAAATCGGCCCGCGCCTCGATCGGGCCCGTCTCCGCCAGCTCGCTCAGCCGCCGGGCGGCGATGTCCGGCCGCCGGGTTTCCCAGGGATGTTCCAGCGAGCCGAGAATCTGTGCCGCGACCGCCATGTCGCGCTTGGCGCTGGCGGGCGCGAGAAGCACATCGACCAGGCCTTCGATCTTGGCTTCGTAGTGCCGGCGGCCGCCGGGGAAACTCCGGTCATCCTCCAGCAGCTTCAGCACGCGGGCGGGGTCGCGGGCGGCGCGCTGCAACAGGCCGCGGATGTCGACCGTGGCGGTCTGCGCGGAAGCGGACCCGGTCAGCATTACAAGCAGGCCGCCGTCCCCGGCCCGCTCATGCGGCGGCGGCCCGGCGCTCACCAGGGTCATCGCCATCACGGCACAGGCCAGCCGAATGCCCATCATCCTCCCCCATGGCGTTTTCGCCCGCCCGGCGCGGCTGTCACGCGAGGCTTTCACTGGCGAGGCGTTCATCGGCGCGCGCATCAGCGGCAGTTCCCGCCGGCCAGCAGCAGCGTGATCAGGTGTCCGTCCGGCACCACTTCGATGTGCACCCCGTCCACCACCGGCGGCGCGTTCGACTGGTCATGCCAGAACACGAAGATGTTGAGGTCTTCCATGTCCTCGAAGTCTTCCAGCAGCCGGCTGAAGCGGATCGGAACGGCGGCCTCGCCGGGCCGTGTGGCGCGGCGGTTGCGGGTTTCCGTGGGTCGGATGTTGCCGTTCAGGCTGGTGCCGAAAAAGATCTCGTCGGCGTGCAGGCCCGCGCCGCGCGCCATCAGCGGGTCGTCGAACGGCCCGGCGGCGGCGCGGCGGGGGGCCGCGCCGGCCAGGTGGCAGTCCACCTTGAAGTGGATGTTGCGCGGACCTTCCTTCAGCGCGGTCTTGTAGATCTCGCGATAGGCGGTGGCGAATTCGATCTGTCCCTGCAGCTTGCCGATCTCGTGATCCTTGGTCGTCACGACGTTTCCCAGGCTTGCGATCTTGGCCCTCTGCGTTTCGATGGTCTTCGCCGGATCATAGAAGCGCGGGGCGGCCAGGTTGAGACCGAACACCAGCACCGCGAAGATGCCGACCGCGCCGGTGAGGTTCCATTTGCTGTCCTTGAAGCTCGTGGTGCTGTCGAAGATCGCGTAGAAGACCATGGCGACGCCGATGAGGATCGCCATCATGCCAAGGAACAGCGACACGGCGGTGCGGGTTTCCGACAGACCCAGCAGCGCCTCGCCGCCTTCGGGCCGGTCGGCGATGAAGAAGGCGGCCAGGCAGATGACGCCGGCGGCGAAGAACCCCAGCGCGAAGCGGATCTGCAGGCTTCGCAACGCGGGATCGGGCCGGGGTCCCGGGTTTGTAGCCGCTGTCGGGGGCGCCGCTGTCGGGGGCACCGGTGTCGGCGGTGATGGATCGGGCATGAGTCGCCTCCCTTCTACCGTTGCCGCGCGGTTCGCGCTGCTGGCCGGCCGGGGATCTGCTGCTGGCCGGGATCGCCGTCAGGGCGCTGTAACGGATTGTGCGCGGCGCATGCGGCGGTCATCGCGAAGCAATACACGAAACTTACGTAACGATACGTGGGAACCGCCACACCCGCAAGCGGTGGACCGCGCGCGAAGGGCGTGCGTGACGCATTGCCGGACACGGGTCGATGCCGCTATCGTCGGGCAATCTCCGGCACACGCCGCTGTGCCGCAATCGTGAGAACCGGCGCAATGCGCCTGCAACCTGCATTCGGCGCCTCCGCGCCAGACAACCGAAATTCGGCGCATTCGCGCCATGAAACCAAAGTTCGGCGCCTCCGCGCCGGGGAAGATCCGAAAAACCATGCTGAATGCCGTCCTTGACCGTATCGATGCCGACTTCGACCAGAGCCTCGAACGCCTGTTCGCGCTGTTGAAGATCAAGAGCATCTCCACCGATCCCGCCTTCGCCGGCGATTGCCGAGAGGCGGCCGCGTGGCTGGCGCAGGAACTCACCAGCATCGGCATTCCGGCCCAGGTGCGCGACACGGTCGGCCATCCGATGGTGGTGGGTCATCTCGCGGACCCGGCGAAGCCCGGCCCGCACGTGCTGTTCTACGGCCACTACGACGTGCAGCCGGTGGATCCGCTGGAGCTGTGGGAGACCGATCCCTTCGCGCCGCGCATCGCCACCCAGCCCGATGGCACCCGGATCATCGTGGCGCGCGGCTCGGGCGACGACAAGGGCCAGCTGATGACCTTCGTCGAGGCCGCCCGCGCCTGGATCGCCGAGACGGGCGGATTGCCGCTGTCGGTTTCCGTGCTGTTCGAGGGCGAGGAGGAATGCGCCTCGCCGTCGCTCGAGCCGTTCCTCGACGCCAACAAGGACGAGTTGTCGGTGGATCTGGCGTTGGTCTGCGACACCTGCATGTGGGACGCCGAAACGCCGGCGATTACCACTACGCTGCGCGGCCTGCTGGCCGAGGAGATCATCATCACCGCCGCCGACAAGGACCTGCACTCGGGCATGTACGGCGGCATCGCCCGCAACCCGCTGCACGTGCTGGCCGATGTTCTCGCCGGCCTGCATGACGCCGACGGACGCGTGACCTTGCCCGGTTTCTACGACGGCGTGATCGAGCCGCCCGCCGATGTGGCGGCGCTGTGGGACACGCTCGGCTTTTCCGCCGACACCTATCTCGGCAAGGTGGATCTGAAGATCCCGGCTGGCGAGAGTGGCCGCACGCCGCTCGAGCAGGTCTGGACCCGGCCGACGCTGGAGATCAACGGCGTGACCGGCGGTTATGGCGGCGCGGGCTTCAAGACGGTGATCCCGTCCAAGGCCTCCGCAAAAGTCTCCTGCCGGCTGGTGGGCGAGCAGGATCCGGCGAAGATCCGCGACGCCCTGCGCGCCTACGTGCGGTCAAAAATCCCGGCCGACTGCTCGGTGGAGTTCATCGATCACGGCGCCAATCCGGCCTTGATGCTGGATTTCGAAAGCCCGGCGCTGAACAAGGCGAAGGCCGCGCTGACCGCCGAGTGGGGCAAGCCCGCCGCCGTCGTCGGCTGCGGCGCCTCGATCCCCATCGTCGGCGACTTCAAGCGCAAGCTGGACATGGACAGCCTGCTGATCGGCTTCGGTCTTGAGGATGACCGGATTCATTCGCCCAACGAGAAGTACAACGTCACCAGCTACCACAAGGGCATCCGCTCCTGGGCGCGGATTCTGGCGGAACTGGCCGGCTAGGCAAGGACGGCATTGCGCCAAAACGGGATCAACGCATGAAGAGCATCTGTGTCTATTGCGGTTCCAATCCGGGCCGCCGCGGGGCCTATCGCGCCGCGGCGACCGCGCTTGGCGCGACGATCGCCCGGCGCGGTCTGAAACTGGTCTATGGCGGCGCCTCGGTGGGGCTGATGGGCGCGGTGGCGGATGCCGCGCTCGCCGCGGGCGGCCATGTCATCGGCATCATGCCGCAGGCGCTGGTGGAGAAGGAGATCGCGCACCACGGGCTGTCCGAGATGCACGTCGTCGCCTCCATGCACGAACGCAAGCGGCTGATGGCCGACATGTCCGACGGCTTCATCGCGATGCCTGGCGGGGTCGGCACCATGGAGGAGCTGTTCGAGGTCTGGACCTGGGCGCAGCTCGGCCACCACGACAAGCCCTGCGGGCTGCTCGACGTCGCCGGCTACTACGAGACGCTGGAGGCCTTCCTCGA
>JBFHII010000210.1:0-5630 GCA_041596535.1 Breoghania sp.
GAATTTCGGCCGCGACCTGCTAAGGGGCGACGTCCCGCAGGTCGCCGCCACGATCGACGGCGCCATGCCGTTTCGCGGCGAGACCATCGCCGGCTACGTCCAGGGCATGCATCTTGACTACATCGGCAACCTCTATGCCCGCATCTACGGCGAACAGCCAACGCTGCTGGCGGCGGATATTGAATCCCGTTTCCGCTACAACCAGGATTTCAAGAGCGTCTACGCCATGGTGCCGTCGGTGATAGCGCTGCTGCTGCTGTTCATTCCGGCGATCCTTACCGCCGTCAGCGTCGTGCGCGAGAAGGAACTCGGCTCGATCACCAACCTCTATGTGACGCCGGTGACACGCTTCGAATTCCTGGTCGGCAAGCAGTTGCCCTATGTCTTCATCGGCATGATCAACTATGTCCTTCTGGTCGTCATGTCGGTCGTGGTGTTCGGGGTTCCGGTCAAGGGCAGCCTGATCGCATTGACCCTCGGCGCTTTCATCTATGTCCTCACCACGACGGCTTTCGGACTGTTCTTTTCGACCTTCACGAAAACGCAGGTGGCGGCACTCGCCGGCACCGCCATCGGCACCATGTTGCCGGCGGTCCAGTTTTCCGGCCTGTTGCAGCCGGTGTCGACCCTGGAGGGGGCCGGCGCCATCATCGGCACGATCTACCCGACATCGCATTTCCTCACAATAAGCGTCGGCACGTTCACCAAGGGCCTTGGGCTGACCGATCTGAGCATAAGCTTCCTGGCCTTGCTTCCGGCCGCCCCGCTGCTGATCGGGCTCAGCGTCTTTCTGTTGCGCCGGCAGGAGAAATAGCCATGCGGAACCTGGAAAACATCTACCGGCTCGGCGTCAAGGAGTTGTACAGCCTGCGCCGCGACATCGTGCTTTTGTTCCTGATCGTATGGGCCTTCAGCGTCGGCATCTACGTGGCGGCGGCGGGCCTGTCCGCCGAGTTGCACAATGCGTCACTCGCCATCGTCGACGAGGATCGCTCGCAGCTCTCGGTCCGACTGCGGGACGCTTTTCTGGAACCGCAGTTCAAGACACCGGAGAGAATTACCTTCACCGAGATCGATCCGGGAATGGACACGCGCCGCTACACCTTCGCGATCGTCATTCCGCCGGACTTCGAGGCCGACGTGCTCGCCGGCAACCAGCCCGAGATCCAGGTCAACATCGACGCCACCGCCGTGATGCAGGCGGGCATCGGCGCCACCTATATCTCCAACATCATCTCACAGGAATTGCTGCGTTTCGCGGCGGAATCCGGCGCGAGTTCCGCGTATCCGGTCAGCCTGATCACCCGCTACGCCTTCAACCCAAACCTGACCAGTTCATGGTTCAGCAGCGTGATGGAAATCATCAACAACGTCACCATGCTGACCATCATACTGACCGGCGCCGCGATCATCCGCGAGCGCGAACACGGCACGCTCGAGCACCTGCTGGTGATGCCGCTGACGCCGTTCGAGATCATGATGGGCAAGGTCTGGGCCAACGGGCTGGTGATCGTCTGCGCCGTCGCCCTCGCATTATGGGTGGTTGTCCAGACGTTGCTCAAGGTGCCGATCGCCGGCTCGATCCCGCTGTTTCTCGGCGGCACGCTGCTGTACCTGTTCTTCGCCTCTGCGCTGGGCATTCTGCTCGGCACGGTCGCGCGCTCGATGCCGCAGTTCGGGCTGCTGTTCATCATGCTGGTGTTGCCGATGCTGCTGCTGTCCGGCGGCCAGACGCCGCTGGAAAGCCAGCCCGTTCTGCTGCAGAACTTCATGCGGCTGGTGCCCTCGACGCAATTCGTCAGCTTCGCCCAGGCAATCCTGTATCGCGGTGCCGGGCTCGACATCGTCTGGCCGCAGTTCCTGATGGTGATGGTCGTCGGATTGGCGCTGTTCGCCTTCGCCGCGCTGAGGTTCCGCAGATCGATCGCCGCCACCAAGGCGTGACGCCGGCCGGTTGCGGCACACCCTTGTGTTGGACGGGACGGGCCATGCCGTCAGGGCATGATTTTCGTGACCCGCTCCAGGCCCTCGATGATCACGCCCTGCATGGCCTCGGCCGCGGCGTCCGGATCACGCGCTTCGATGGCCTCGACGATGGCGCGATGGGCCGTTGCGGCGGCGCGCTGGCGCTCGAGATCACCCGCCGCAGAACTGAGCTGGAAACTGGTGACCAGCGCCGCCTCGATCAGGGTGCCCACCGAATACATGAAGGGGTTCCCGGAGGCCTCCAGCACGGCGGTGTGCAGCGCCAGGTCCGCCAGCGCGATGGCGTGCGAGGAACCCGCCGTGCACATGGCGTCGGCGTGGCCGTACATGCGCGCAATCTCATCGGCGGTGGCGTTGCGTGCGGCGAGACGGGCCGCAAAGGGCTCAAACGCCAGCCGCATTTCCGACAAGTGGGTCAGGAAGGTGCGGTCCAGGCCGTGTTCCAGGTGCCAGGTCAGCACGTCGGCGTCGAACAGGTTCCAGGTGTTGCGCTCCGTGACCCGGGTTCCGACCCGCGCCCGGGCGAACACCAGCCCCTTGGCGGCCAGGGTCTTCATCGCCTCACGCAGCACCGTGCGCGACACCGAAAACCGCTCGACCAGTTCCGCGTCGCCCGGCAGCAGGGCGCCGACCTTCAGTTCGCCGCTGACAATCGCCTTGCCCAGCTCATCGACGACATAGGCATGGCTGTTGCGCGACGCGGGTCCTGATATCGCCGATCTGAGCAAAGCCACCTCTTTCGCTGCGCGTCATGCGACGCCTGCCCCGTTGCGCCGGGGACCGCCGCCGACCAGTCCCGCACGAACATGTAGGCCCGGATGCGCCCGATGATCAACACCGCGATGCGCCTCGCGGCCTCGGGCCGGCCCGAAGCGACAGCGCATGCCGCCCGCCGTCCCGGTCCGCCAGGCATGGGCGCGCCTACGCGATGCCGATGAAGGCGCGCATGACGGCGGCCTGATGGGCGGCCCTCTCCGAGCCGGACACGGTGCGCAGACCCGCAGCCTCCGCCGCCGCCAGCCAGGGCGTGGGCGCCGGCTCCGTCACGGCGTCGGCGATCACGGTTTCCGCGCCGCAGCCCTCCAGCGGCCAGGGATGCGGATCGCCCGGCGCATTGCCGAGCGGCGATGCGTTGACGATGGCCGAAAACGACCCGGCCTCATCCGCACGTGTGTCGATCTGGCGGTCCGGAAAGCGCGCGCGCAACAGCTGCGCGATCCGCTCTGCCTGGGCCGGCACATGATCCAGGATCACCACCCGCGCGGCCCCCCTGGTCAGCGCCTCGTGCGCAATCGCGCCACCGGCCGCCCCCGCGCCCACGATCAGCACCGCTGTATTTTCGATCGCCGCGCCGCGAGCCTCGATCGCCGCGACCATGCCGACGCCGTCGAACATGGCGCATTCAAGCGTGCCATCGGCGTTGCGCCGAACGGTGTTGGCAACGCCCAGCATCGCGACCTCGTCGCGGCGGATGTCGCACAACGCCGGCAGCGCCGCCTTGTGCGGAATCGTGCTGAGAAAACCGGGCACGTTCGGCGCATGCCGGAACCACTCGACAAACGCCGCAAGCCCCGCCGCCTTGAGATGAATCGGCACACAGACGGCATTCGCGCCGATCGTTGCGAAATGCGCGTTCCACAGCGGCGGCGTCGCCACCTGGGCCACCGGATCGCCGATGATGGGAATGACGGTCTGGGCGGGCCGCTCGATCATTGTTATGTTTCCCGATTGACTCGTTTATGTACACAGTCGTAAAAATCTTACACATTTTGGGTTTCAGTGAAAGATCATGATTTTCTCGCGTGGGAATGACGACAGTCAGACAGTGGTGGGCCTGATTGCCAGCGCCGTGCGCCGCGACATCTCCTTCGGAGCGCTGCCGCCGGACAAGCGTCTGAAGATCGAGGAACTGCGCGCGAAATATGGCGGATCGAGCCACTCGATGCGCGAGGCGCTGACGCTGCTGAGCGCGGAAGGACTGGTTGAAGCCAACGCCCAGCGCGGCTTTCGCGTGTCCTCGGCCACCGAGGAAGACCTGAAGGATATCACCCGGCTGCGCAGCGAGATCGAGCGGCTGGGTCTCACGTGGTCGATGGAGTACGGCGACGTGAACTGGGAGGGCCAGGTCATCGCCACGCACCATGCGCTGTCGCGGATGCGCCAGGACGTCATTGCGTCTCCGCTGGAGGCGGCGCTTGCCTGGGACGAGGCCAATCGCGCATTCCACGCCAGCCTGGTCGCCGCATGCGGCTCGCCGCGGCTGATTGCCTTCCAGGCGCAGCTCTACGATCAATCCCGCCGCTTCCGCCTCGCCGCCCTGCGCGAGGGCCAGATCGATCTGGCCGCGGCGGCGTCCAATCACGTCACGCTTGTCGACGCCATTCTCAAGCGCGACATCGCGGCGGCCACCGGCTGCCTGAAGGCCGATATCGAAAACAGCCTCAACCGCGGCATCGCGATCGGGGGGCTTTCGAACGTTTCCGAGTAACCGGTTGCGGAACGAATCCGCCACCACCAAGGGAGGACTATCATGTTGACACTCAACCGACGCCACGCGCTTGGCCTGATGGGCGGCGCCGCCGCGACATCGATGCTCGGCCTGCCGGCACGCGCCGCGAACACCAAGGTGAGCGTGGGCGCGCTGCGCTTCACCAGCCACGCGGCCAACTTCGTCGCCTTCGAACGCGGCTATTTCGCCGAGGCCGGCCTGGATGTGGAGTTCAAGTATTTCCAGGCGGCACAGCCGATGGCGGTTGCCGTCGCCTCCAAGGACGTCGACTACGCCGTCACCGCGATTTCCGGCGGCCTGATCTCGCTGGCCGAGAAGGGTGCCGCCAAGGTCATCGGCGGCGCGCTGTCGGAGGAAAAGGGCGTCGACGGGCAGAAGATCCTGGCCTCCGACGCCGCCTTCAAGGCCGGCCTCACCGATCCCTCCAAGCTGGACGGCAAGTCCTGGGGCATCACCCAGGCCGGCTCCTCGTTCCACTACATGGGCGCAAAGATCGCGGCGAAGGAAGGCATCGATCTGCACTACAAGCCGCTGCAGAAGACCGGCGCGATCATCGGCGCCATCAAGTCCGGCCAGATCGACGCCTGGTCGATCGTGCCGCACATCGCCAAGCCGCTGGCCGGTGCGGGCGCGGTGCACATCATCGGCGATGTGGCGGATTACATCCCCGACTACCAGGTGACCACCGTGTTCACCTCGCCGGAGAACGCCGACAACGAGCGCGCCAAGACCGAAGCCTTCCTGGCTGCCTTCTCCAAGGGTGCGGCGGACTTCAACGCCGCGCTGGTCGACAAGACCACCGGCGAGGCCGAGACCGAGGACATGGTCAAGCTGATCCACAAGTACGTCTACGCCGACCGGCCGTACGACAAGGCTGCTCCCAGCATCATCAACGGCGCCATGCGCATCAACGCAGGTGCGGCGATCAACAAGGCCTCGGTCACCGACCAGCTCGACTGGTTCAAGTCCGAAGGCCTGGTCAAGGACAGCATCACCTACGACATGCTGGTGGACAGCTCCTACGTGCAGACACTGTAGATCGACTGGCGTCCGGCTCCCAATAACGGACACAAAAGCAAGCGATCACACACGTCAGGCCCCATCCGCGGGACGGGATCTTCCCGTCCCGCGGCCC
>JBFHII010000211.1:0-5607 GCA_041596535.1 Breoghania sp.
GACACCAACAGCGGCCATTTCATCCAGATGCTCGAAGGTGAAAAGGCCGCCGTACGCCAGCTCTACGACAGGATTTGTCTCGACAAGCGGCACCACACCAAGCTGGTGCTGGAAGAAGGCGAGAACCCGACCCGCATGTTCGGTGAGTGGGCGATGGGGTTCAAGAACATCGACGATCAGCAGCTGACCGAACTCCCCGGATACGCCCGTCTCGGCGAGGCATCGTTCGACCCGAGCAAGTTTGCAGGGTCGGATCACGAGGCTCTCGAGCTGCTGAAGGGCTTCTACGAGGCGCGTTGAGCCGGCTGTATCCCGGTGTTTCGCTGCCGGTCCCTCTGACGCGGCCGCGCGATCACAACATGCTGCTCGATCACAATGGGTCGCCCTCGGGGCGGCCTTTTTTGTGCCGCACCGATCATCCCCGTTCCAGCCGTTCGCGGATCGGCCGGAAGCTCTTGCGGTGGTGGTCGGTGACGCCGTGGATGTCGAGGGCCGCGGCATGCGCGGCCGTGCCGTAGCCCTTGTGCCGCTCGTAGCCGTAGCCGGGAAACAGCTCCGCCAGCCGCAGCATCAGGCGGTCACGGGTCACCTTGGCGACAATGGACGCGGCGGCGATCGACAGCGAGCGCGCATCGCCCTTGATGACGTTCCGGCCAGGACACGCCAGTCCCGGCGGTACGTCCCGGCCATCGATCAGAACGGCAGAAGGCGCGTCGGGCAGGGCCGCGACCGCGCGGCGCATGGCCCACAGGGTGGCGGCGCGAATGTCGGTAAAATCGATGCGCGCGACCGAGGCCATGCAGACGCCGACATCCGCCACCGCGCAGATTTCCCCGTACAGCCGCTCGCGTTCCGCCTCGCTGAGCTTCTTTGAATCGTTCAGCCCGGCCGGGATGGCTGCGGGATCCAGGATCACCGCCGCGGTAACCACCGGCCCGGCCCAGGGTCCGCGGCCCGCTTCGTCGACGCCGGCGACCGACCCGTCCACCTGGCGCGCAAGCTCCCGTTCGAGCGCCAGATCCGGCGCCGGCGGCAGCACGAGAACGGGCTTTTTCGCGCGGCTTTGTTTCGCGGCGGATGTCTTGATGCGTGGCACTGGCGGCGGTCCGGCTGAACAGGGGAGCGCCATGATAGGGCGATTCTCCCGCGCGCGCGGCGCGTCAGAACAGGCTGAGCTGCTCGGCGGCCTTGAAGGGGGGCTCAAACTGGTCGCAATCGAGCCGCAGCCGCCGCTTGTTGAACCCCAGCCGCCGCGATGCGAGTTCGAAACGGCGGCCGATCTGCCAGGCATAGGGACCGGTGCCCGTCATCCGGCTCGACCAGTTGGCGTCATAGTCCTTGCCGCCGCGCATCGAGCGCATCACCGAGATCACGTGCCGGTAGCGGTCGGGATAGTTGCGCGCCAGCCAGTCCTTGAACAGCCCGCTGACCTCGCGCGGCAGCCGCAGCAGCACATAGCCCGCCTCGCGCGCGCCCCGGTCATAGGCCGCCTGCAGGATCGGCTCGATTTCCGCGTCGTTCAGCGCGGGGATGATCGGCGCGACCATGACGGAGGCCGGCACGCCGGCCTCGGCCAGCCGGGCGATCGCCTCGAGCCGCTTGGAGGGTGCGGAGGCGCGCGGCTCCATGGCGCGCGCCAGCTTGCGGTCCAGCGTGGTCACCGACAGGGCAACCTTCACAAGGCCCCGCTGGGCCATCGAGGACAGAATGTCGAGATCGCGGAGCACCGTGGCCGACTTGGTGACGATACCCACCGGATGGCTCGCCGCATCCAGCACCTCCAGCACCTGCCGCATGATGCGATAGTCACGCTCGATCGGCTGGTAGGGATCGGTGTTGGTGCCGATCGCGATGGTCTTCGGCCGGTAGCCCGGCGCCGACAGCTCGCGCCGCAAAAGCTCCGCCGCATTGGGCTTGGCGAAAAGCCGGCTTTCGAAATCCAGCCCCGGCGACATCCCCATGTAGGCGTGGCTGGGCCGGGCGAAGCAGTAGATGCAGCCGTGCTCGCAGCCGCGGTAGGGGTTGATCGAGCGGTCGAAGGAGATGTCGGGCGAGTCGTTGCGGGTGATGATCCGCCGCGCCGCCTCGACCTGCACCTGCGTCTTCAGCGCCGGCAGCTCGGCAAGCCCCTCCCAGCCGTCGTCGAAATCCTCGCGGACCTCGTGCTCGAAGCGGCCGGAGATATTGGTGCCCGCCGCACGTCCGCGCCGCCGGTCCGGGTCGATCTGTACGCCGACCATGGTGTCGCAGGCCTCGCCGGACGCGGGGCCCCACGGCGCGTGGGGGTCGACATGGCCAGCGGTTGGGCCAGCGGTCGGGCCAGCGGTCGCGGCAGTGGTTGGGGGAGCGAGTCGGTGTTCCATGCGCCAAGATTACGCCTCGAATAAGAACATATCAAGAACATATGTGCCCGGTTGCTGCGATTGGAGAGTCGCATCGTGCGCGGAAAAGCGGTATTCAGGAGCCATGGTTGCTGTTGTGATCCCGACCCTGAATTCCGAAGCCACGCTCGTGGAGGTGCTTGCGGCGCTCGTGCCCGCAGCCGCCGACGGCGTGGTGAAGGAAGTGATCATCGCCGACGCCGGCTCGACCGACGCGACCGCGACCATCGCCGATGACGCCGGCTGTCGCTGGGTCCCGGTTTCCGGCGGGCGCGGTGCACAGCTTGCTGCCGGCGCGGCCGCCGTCCGGCGCGGCACCTGGCTGATGTTTCTGGAACCTGACTCCATTCTCGAATCGGGCTGGCATCACGAAGTGGCGGGATTCGTGGAACGCGCCGAAAGGGCGGCACGGGCCGACACCATTGCCGGACGCTTCCGCTATGCGGTCGACGAGTTGGGCTGGCAGGCCCGCGCCAAGGAATGGTGGGCATGCACCCGCAGCATCGTCTTCGGCATCGGCTACGCGAACCAGGGGCTGATCCTGTCGCGCAGGCTCTACGACACGCTTGGCGGACACAGGCCGCTGGAGGTGCTGGCGGACGCGGATTTCATTCGGCGCGTTGGCCGCCGCAGGATCGTGCATCTCGGCATTCGCGCGGAATCGCGGCATGTTGCGGGTCGCAGCGCGCCGGGCCTCGGCGCGAGGCTGCGCGGCGTGCTCAGGCCGATGCTGTTCTGGCTGCGGGTTCCGCCGCCGCTGATCGGCCGCCTGTGCGGGACCGTGCGCTGACGCGCGCCCTCATCACGAACCGGTCATGAAAACGCCCGGAGGAGCGGGGCTCGTCCGGGCGTGATGTCGCGTGTTCGTGCCGGTCAGCGGAACGGGCTGCGGCAATAATGGTAGCGTCCGTCATACCCCAGGTACTGGTCGGTGCGGGGATTGTAGGAGCGGTAGCGGTTCAGGCACCAGTTCACGTGACTCCGGCCAGCGCGGCGCGGACGATAGTCGCGGCGAGGCGCCGGGCGGCGATAATGCCGGCGGCGATGGCGCGGCCGGTCCCAGCGGGGACGGCGCCAGCGCGGCGGCGGTCCCCATTGCGCCAGAAGGATCGGCGCGGTCAGGGCGGCGGACGCATCGTCAAGCAGTTGCGGCGTTTCGACCGCTGCGTTGGCATTCGCGATGTCCGACAGTGTCGCCGGGGCGGCGTCGGCCGAGGGCGACGCCGAGGCCGCGTTCGGTGCGATAGACACGGCCAGTCCGAACAGACTGGGAACAAGTAGTCGCCGTGCCAATTGACGAATATTCATAAATGTCTCCATTACAAAATAAGCAGTTGGCACCCCGCGGCCGGAGTAAAGGTCCGGTTGTTACGGTGCGAACGGCACAACAGAGTCGAACGGCGGACGCCGGATTCGATTGAATGGTCCGAGGGGGCCGAAATTACATAAACCGGAACGGACCGATGCGTACTGTCACCGTACGCATTTGCAACAATTGCAGACGGAAGGTGTAAGGTTCGTTGATATATATCACAATTTGTCGGAAAGGCTGTCGCGAGGACTTGGCGGGAAACGCAAGGGTATCCCGCGGCAATGGCCGCGGGATACATTTGTGAGGGCCGCTCCTGACGTTACAGGAACAGCTCGTATGACGAAGGAACCCAACGGTAGGCGCCGTCCTTGGCCTCGAGATAGCCGACCGCGGGGAACGGCATGTGATAGCCGGTCACGGGAATGCCATCCGCCGCCGCCATGTCGAACAGCGTCTTGCGGGTCTTGCCGGCACGCTCCTTGTCCATGTCGAAGCGCACGTGCCAGTCCGGCCGCTACACGGACACCACGAAGTGGTTGGCGGTGTCCGCCCATACGAGCAGCCGCTTGCCGGCGCTTTCGAGGTGATAGGCCATGTGCCCCGGCGTGTGGCCATAGGCCTCGACCGCGGTGATGCCGGAAACCGCATCGCCGCCCGGTTCCAGGAACGTCATCTTGTCGGCCAGAGGCGTCACGTTCGACTGCACCAGCTTGGCCGCGCCTTCCGTGGGACCCGAGAGCCGGTCGGGGGCGGCCCAGAAGTCGTATTCCTGGCGGCCCGTCACATAGCGCGCGTTGGGGAAGGCAGGGCTGCCGTTCTCCATCAGCCCGCCGATGTGGTCGGGATGCATGTGGGTGAGCACCACCACATCGACCTGGTCGGGGGTGTATCCGGCCGATTGCAGGGCGGCGAGGAAATTGCCCGCGTTGGGCCGCCGCGCGGCGCCGTTGCCGGTGTCCAGGATGACCAGCTCGGAACCGGTGTTGACGATCACCGGGTTGAACTGGATTTCCATCTTTGTCGGCGAAAGATGATTTTCTTCCGCCAGCGCCTGCACCGCGGCGACGTCCTGGTCCATGCCGAAGATCGGATGCGGGCCGTCGAGCGTGATGCCGCCATCGGCCACCGTGGTGATCTCGAAATCGCCCAGCTTGAAGCGGTTCACGCTGGGACGCGTCGCCCCGAGCATCGGGGCCGCGGCGTGCGCGGCGCCGCCGGTTGCCCGCAGGATGAAGGGGGCTGCAAGCAGGCCGGCCCCCAGGTGCAGCGCACGCCGCCGGGAGACGGTATTTTGTGTGCGTCGTGATGGGTTTATGGGTGTGTCATCCATGATCATACCTCCTTGGATCAGGTACGTTAATCCACGGATTGAGGCTGGCGAATGACGCAAGTGCGCAGGCCGGTCAACATTTTCGTGATCGCGGCGTGCCGGGGCCCTACGCGCCGCGCAGCTTGCCGCGTTTCAGGTGCTCGTCGAGGCGCGGCAGGATTTCCACGAAGTTGCACGGCATGTGGCGGTAGTCGAGCTGCGCCTTGAGGATGCCGTCCCAGGCGTCCTTGCAGGCGCCGGGCGAGCCGGGCAGCACGAAGATGTAGGTCGCGTTGGCGACGCCGCCCGTGGCGCGCGACTGAACCGTCGAGGTGCCGATCTTCTCGTAGGAAATACGGTGGAAGACGGCGGAAAAGCCGTCCATGTGCTTCTCGAACAACGGCTCGATGGCCTCCGGCGTCACGTCGCGGCCGGTGAAGCCGGTGCCGCCGGTGGTGATCACCACGTCGATCGCCGGATCCGTAATCCAGCCGCGCACCACGCCCTGGATGCGGGCGACGTCGTCGGTGACGATCTGTCGCGCCGCCAGGGTATGCCCGGCCTCCTCGATGCGCGCGGCAAGCGTCGAGCCGGACCGGTCCTCC
>JBFHII010000212.1:0-5544 GCA_041596535.1 Breoghania sp.
CCCCCTGATCGCCAAGCGCCCGGTGGCATCGACAATGCCGGTGGACGGGCGCGAGGCCTACCGGATCCGGGTCGTCTACAATGGCCCCGTGGAGGCGCCGGTACGCCAGGGCCAGCAGATCGGCTCGCTGCATGTGTACAATGACAAGCGGCTGGTGCAGACCACGCCGCTTTTCGCCGCCCGGGAGGTTGGTGTCGGAGATCTGCATCAACGGGCGCTGGACGCGGCGGGCCAGTTGTTGTTCGGATGGTGGTGACGATCGAGCGGGATCCCTATAAGGGTTGCATCGCGAAACGGAAGGGCGGTGCGTGCGCGGACATTTCATAACCTTTGAAGGCGGCGAGGGGGCCGGCAAGTCGACGCAGATCCGCCGGCTGGCCGAAACCCTGCGAGGCTTCGGCATCCACGTGGTAACAACGCGCGAGCCGGGCGGTTCGCCCGGTGCGGAGGCCATCCGCCACGTGTTGCTGTCCGGTGCCGCCCAGGCGCTGGGTCCGCAGGCCGAGGCGATGCTGTTTGCCGCCGCGCGGGCCGATCATGTGGCGGAGACGATCGAGCCGGCGCTTGCGGGAGGCTCCTGGGTGCTGTGCGACCGCTTTACCGATTCCACCCGCGTCTACCAGGGGGAAAACGGCGTCGACGAAACCTTGCTCGACGAGCTGGAAACCGTGGCTGTGGGAACCTTGCACCCGGATATGACCATCGTCATCGATGTGCCCGCGGAGCTCGGACTGGCGCGGATTCAGGGGCGTGATGAAGACGCCGGCGGCAGCCACGCGGACCGGTTCGAACGCGACGCGCTGGCCGTGCATCAGGCCCGTCGGCAGCGGTTCCTGGAGATCGCCAATGCTGAGCCGGACCGGTGCGTGGTCGTTGACGGGCAGAAGGGTCCCGATGTCGTGGAGAAGCGCATTCGCAAGCTGGTTTCCGACCGGCTGGGCCCCCTGGAAACGCCCGCTCGTGCTGCGTTGAGACGCGAGGCCGCGGCGAAAGCCGCGAACCGCTGACCATGGCGCTCAAGCCGCAAGATGACACCCCGGAATACGACGCGCTGGACGGCCTGCCGTTGCCACGCCAGCAGACGCGGCTTTTTGGCCACAGGGAGGCGGAGCAGGAACTGCTCGACAGCTATCGCTCGCCGCGGATGCATCATGCGTGGATCCTGGGCGGGCCGAAGGGCATCGGCAAGGCGACCCTGGCCTTTCGCTTCGCCCGGTTCGTTCTTGCCAATCCGGACCGCTCGGCGCCGCAGCTCGCGTTGGCCGGCGATCTGGCGGTGGACCCGGAGGATCCCACGGCAAGAAGGCTGGCCGCGGGCGCGCATGGCGACGTGCTGCACCTGCATCGCCCGTGGGATCACAAGGCCAAGCGCTTCAAGACCCAGCTCACCATCGACGAGGTCCGGCGCACGGTGTCGTTTTTCGGCTCCACCTCGACGGCCGGAGGCTGGCGGGTGTGTATCGTCGATGCCGCCGACGATATGAATGTCAATGCGGCCAACGCATTGCTCAAGGTTCTTGAAGAACCGCCCAGACAATGCGTGTTTCTCGTGCTGTCGCATGCGCCGGGCCGACTTCTGCCGACGATCCGCTCGCGCTGCCGCACGTTGCAGCTCAAGGCGCTGCCCGGCGCGACGGTCTTCGCCGGTCTCGAGTCGCTGGGAATGGACGCCGGGCATTCGGCCGAGGACCGGCAGCATGCGACGGATCTGTCCGACGGCAGCTTTCGCCGCGCGATCGAGCTGTTGTCGGGGGGCGGCATCGAGGTGGCGCACGCATTGCAGGCCTTGCTGGGGCAACTGCCGAAGGTGGACGTGCGCGCGGTGCATCGGTTCGCGGACATGGTTTCCGCCCGCGGCGGCGACGATTCCAACCATATATTCCTGGACCTGCTGCGTGACTGGCTCGACAGTCAGGTGCGGAGCGGAGCCGCAGCGCATGCGCCCGCGGCCCGCCTTGTCAGGTGGGCCGAGGTATGGGACAAGACCAACGAGGCGGCGTCGCTTGCCGATGCGCTCAATCTCGATCGAAAACAGGTGGTTCTCGGTGCTTTCGGCGCCCTGGCGAAAGCCGCAGGCGACGCGGCACCGAAGTGACCGCCCTATGATTTCACCGCAATTCAAGCACTATGTGGGTTCGCCGACGCGATGCCACCGGGTACGACCATGACTGACAAGACGCCGTTCTACATCACGACCGCCATTTCGTACCCCAACGGGGTGCCGCACATCGGTCATGCCTACGAGGCGATCGCCACCGACGTACTGGCGCGCTTCATGGCGCTGGACGGGCGCGACGTCTATTTCCTGACCGGCACCGACGAGCACGGCCAGAAGATGTTCCAGACCGCCAAGAAGGAAGGTCTCGACGTGCGCGAACTGGCCGACCGCAATGCGGCGCGGTTCCAGAAGATGGTCGAGACGCTCGGCTGTTCCAATGACGACTTCATCCGCACCAGCGAACCGCGGCATCATGCGTCCAGCCAGGAAATCTGGAAGCGTATGGCGGCGAACGGCGACATCTACAAGGACAGCTACTCCGGCTGGTATTCGGTACGCGACGAGGCCTACTACCAGGAAGGCGAGACCGAACTGGGCGAGGATGGCGTCCGGAGAGGCCCCCAGGGAACCCCGGTGGAATGGGTCGAGGAGGAAAGTTACTTCTTCCGGCTTGGCGACTACCAGGACAAACTCCTGGCCCATTATGACGCCAACCCCGATTTCATCGGGCCTGACGAGCGCCGCAACGAGGTGGTGAGCTTCGTCAAGGGCGGTCTGAAGGACCTGTCGATCTCGCGCACCACCTTCGACTGGGGCATTCCGGTTCCCGGCGACGAAAAGCACGTGATGTACGTCTGGGTCGACGCGCTGACCAACTACATCACCGGCGTCGGCTTTCCCGATGAGACCGATGACAAGTGGAAATACTGGCCCGCGGACCTGCATGTCATCGGCAAGGACATCGTGCGCTTTCACGCGGTCTATTGGCCTGCGTTTCTGATGTCCGCCGGAATCGCGCTGCCCAATCGCGTCTTCGCGCACGGATTCCTGTTCAAACGCGGCGAGAAGATGTCGAAGTCCGTCGGCAACGTGATCGATCCCTTCGCCATGGTCGAGACCTATGGCCTGGACGCGGTGCGCTTCTTCTTCCTGCGCGAGGTGCCCTTCGGCCAGGACGGGAACTATTCCCATGAAGCCATCGTCAACCGCACCAACGCGGATCTGGCCAACGATCTGGGTAACCTGGCGCAGCGCTCGTTGTCGATGATCGCCAAGAATCTCGGCGGGGTCCTGCCGGAGCCGGGCGCGTTCTCAAAAGACGATACCGCGATCCTGCATCAGGCGGACGCGATGCTGGAGAGCTGCCGCGCGGCGATGGCGCGCCAGGAGATCCATCACGCGCTGGCCGCCGTGTGGAACACGGTTGCGGAAGCCAACCGCTACTTCGCCGGCCAGGAGCCATGGGCGCTGCGCAAGACCGATCCCGCGCGCATGGCAACCGTGCTGTATGTGACCGCGGAGGTGATCCGCCAGGTGTCGATCCTGGCGCAGCCGGTGATGCCGACTTCGGCCGCGAAGCTCCTCGACCTCCTGGCGCTGGACGCCGACAAGCGCGACTTCGCCTCGCTGGGCGCCGGCGGCCGGCTGGTGCCCGGCGCCGCGTTGCCGAAGCCGGAAGGCGTGTTTCCGCGCTACGTCGAGGATGAAAAGGCGGAAGGGGCCGCCTGATGCTCGTCGACAGTCACTGCCATCTCGATTTCGCAGACTTCGATGCGGAGCGCGATGCCATCATCACCCGCGCGCACGAAGCCGGTGTCGGCCTGATGGTCACGATATGCACCCGCGTGAAGCAGTTCGAGCGTATCCGTGCCATCGCGGAGGCTTACGACAGCGTCTACTGCTCCGTGGGCACGCATCCGAACAACGCCGACGAGGAACTCGACGTGACCGCGGACGATCTGGTGCGGATCGCGGAGAGCCATCCCAAGGTGGTGGCGATCGGCGAGGCCGGGCTCGACTATCACTACGACAAGGCGCCGCCCGATGCCCAGAAGACGGGCCTGCGCCGCCACATCGAGGCCGCGCGGCGCACCGGGCTGCCGCTGGTCATTCACGCCAGATCCGCCGATCAGGACATGATCTCGATCCTCAGCGAGGAGACGGAGAAGGGGGCGTTCCCCGCCATCCTGCACTGTTTCTCCTCCGGCCGCGAACTGGCGTTGCGTGGCGTCGAGCTTGGTTTCCATGTGTCCTTTTCCGGCATCATAACATTCAAGAACTCGCCGGAATTGCGTGACATTGCTGCGGAATTGCCTGCCGACAGGCTGCTGGTGGAGACCGACGCACCCTATCTGGCGCCGGTGCCCAAACGCGGAAAGCGCAACGAACCGTCGTTTGTCGTCAACACCGCGCGGGTGCTTGCCGAGGCGCGTGGCGTTTCCTACGAAGACATCTGCGCCCAAACCACCGAGAACTTCTTCCGCCTGTTCAAGAAGATTCCCAATCCCGCCTGATCGTTCCCTGCTCCTTCAAGGCCGCCGGAAATCCCATGAACGCACGCTACGAATTCACCATCCTCGGTTGCGGGTCGTCAGGCGGCGTGCCGCGCATTGGCAACGTCTGGGGCGAATGCGATCCGCAGGAGCCGCACAATCGACGCCGGCGCTGCTCCTTGCTGATCCAGCGGTTCAACGCGGCGGGTGGCATGACGACGGTGCTGGTCGATACCGGCCCCGACATGCGTCAGCAGCTTCTGGACGCCAATGTCGGACACGTGGACGGCGTGCTCTACACCCATTCGCATGCAGACCACATTCACGGGATCGACGATCTGCGGATGATTGCCATTCACGATCAAAAACGCGTGCCGGTCTATATGGATGCGCCGACATCCCGGCGCGCGCATGAGGCATTTTCCTACTGCTTCGTCACGCCCGAAGGGTCCAATTATCCGCCGATTCTCGACGAGCACCGGATCGAGGCCGACGTTCCCGTGGTTGTTGACGGGGAAGGGGGGCCGATCGAGGCCCTGCCGATTCGTGTCGGACATGGTGACATCGACGCGCTGGGGTTTCGCATCAACGATGTGGCCTATCTCCCCGACGTCAAGACGATCCCCGACGAAAGCGTCGGCGCCTTCTCAGATCTCGACATCTGGATTGTCGATGCGCTGCGGCCGACGCCGCACCCGAGCCATTTCTCGCTCGACGAAGCGCTTGCCTGGATCGCACTGATGCAGCCGAGGCACGCGGTGATCACCAACATGCACGTGCATCTGGACTACCAGACCCTGGTCGGCGCATTGCCGGCGGGCGTCGAGCCCGCCTATGACGGCATGAAGCTGGTGGTGGAAGCCTAGACGAAAATCCGGCCGGGATTGACGTCAGCCTCGGGCGTCCCTGGAGGGTATCGTCGGGCAGACATCTACCGGTCCGCGCCGTAGGCAGCCAAGAAAACCTCGATGCCGCGGTCGACGGTCTCGTTGATTTCCTCCCGATCCGGAAGTTCGCCTACATTCAACAACAGGCGCCGCAGCAGGCGGGCGA
>JBFHII010000213.1:0-5543 GCA_041596535.1 Breoghania sp.
CGGAAAAGGCGGCGCCTTCCGCCCGTTGAAAGGAAGCGTTGTCCCGCCGCGGCGAATCATTCTCGCGACACAGCGCCCGACGCCCGCAACCGGGCGCCGCGCACGCTTGTCACTCCGGATGCGGGTTATTTTTCGCGTGCCAGCACGCCGAGCGCCACGCCACCGGGAATTGCACCGTCGAGCACGGCGTAAGCCGCATCGATGCGGCGCTCCGCGGTGAACAGGGAAAGCCCGCTCGGCGGCACAGGGAGCGCCGAGTCCGAGGCGGACACCGGAAGGTATCCCAATGTCTGTTCGCCGCCCTGGATCGTCGCCGGGAACGCAGGCTGTTGCGGACGGGAAACGAACCCGCGGGCGTCATGCATCGGCTGAGGCTCCGACGCATAGGCAAGCTTGCTCGAAGGCGCCTCGAAGGCCACCGCGGGATCGAATGCAACCTGCACCAAATCGGTGTCGGAAATGTAGGGCCGGGATGCGGGAACCGGAGCCGGGCCGATGATGCGCGGATCCGCCTGGGCGAACATCGTGTTGCTGCTGCCCGGGCCGCGATAGGACGCCATCAGGTATTCGCCGTCGCGGCCATCCAGGCGCGCCTTGCCGACGTATTGCACGCGAACATTCGCCGTACCGCGGCTCTTGAAGTCCAGCAGTTCTGCGACGCGCTTGGACAGATCGATCTCGCGGTTGCCGTGGAACGGTCCGCGATCGTTCACCCGGACGATGACCGAGCGGCCGTTGTGGGTGTTGGTCACCCGGGCGTAGGACGGCAGCGGCATGGTCGTATGCGCCGCGGTCAGCGCATTCATGTCGAAGACTTCGCCATTGGCCGTCTGCCGGCCATGAAACGTCTTGCCGTACCAGGACGCCCGGCCGGTCTTGTCGTAATCCGGATCGAGGTTCGGCTTGTACCACTTGCCGGCGATCTTGTAGGGCTTGCCGACCACGTAGCGGCCGCCGCCCTTGGGCACCGGCTTGCCTTCCGCCACCATGCGGGGGCTGCCTGACACGCCGTATTTCTTGGGATCGAACTTGTTCTTCGCCACCTTCGGCGACGAGGCGCAGGACGCCAACAGGACACTGGCTGCAATCAGCGCGGCGCAGCCGGAAAATTTCCGGAACGGCGATGATGTGCCTTCCCGACGAACGAAAGCGGAAACGGATTTGGCGCCGGAATGTTCCGGCCCCCACGCTGTCGCGTCTGTCATGCGGTCATACTCGATACTTTTTGTCGGCTCACTGCCGCATCGCACCACCCGGGAAGACGCCTCGAGTAGCAAGCGATGCGATACCAATCAAGCGGCAACACGCGTCGCCGACTTCCAGTTCGCCCCCCGCAGAGCACCCGCGTTCATCCGAACACGGACAGGATGCTGCCTCACAGCACCAACGGCACGCCGCCGTCTCCTTGGACGATCTTCCGGTGACGGGCATTGAGCCGTCGCGGCAGAACAGGCGTACCAGACGATTGGCGCGGTGAACCGGCGGTGTCCGCCAGTTCGAAACGACAATAGCTCCTATGTCTTAACCGAGCGCTAAGTGAGCGTCGAGAAGCGGAATGCCGATTCTCCACAGGCTGTCACCCTGCTGCCACAGCCGCGCGCCGGGCACCCCCGGACGGGTGAACGGCTCGATCTGCGGCGATGAACGCCGACATCGCCGGCCCACGGAAGCGAAATCGCGGGACACCACTCGGCTCGACTTGACAACGCCGGGCCGCCGCCTCAAACGTGTGCGTCGCCGCGCCTTGGCGCGCGCGGAGGGGTGGCCGAGTGGTTGAAGGCACTGGTCTTGAAAACCAGCAGGCGTGCAAGCGTCTCGTGGGTTCGAATCCCACCCCCTCCGCCATTTCCCCGCTTTACGCCAGATCGCTTCACACGCAGGCAGGCTGCGTGATCTTCACCTTGGCTTTCAGTTGCGCCTTGCAGAACGCGTGCAGGAAGCAGGTCTTTTCCGCCATGTCGAGGATGTGGCGGGCGAAATCATCGTCCTCGCCGGTGTGCAGATAGACGTGGGTTTCCAGCGGATCGGCCTCGCCCGCCTTGCCGGTCTTCGCCGTGGCGCCGCCGAGCGAGAAATGCGCGTCCTGCAGGATGCGGTAGTCGCGCAGGTCCTTCTTGGCGATCTTCGCGAAGCGGCCGAACTGCGTCATGAAGCAGAAGCCGATTCCGGCCGCGATATAGCTTGCCGCGTCCGGCGCCCGTCCCTTGCCGCCATCCGCTTCCCCTTCCTCGCACAGGAAGGTGAAGATCGAGCCATGCGGATTGTACAGATGCTGCTCGATCTCCTTGATGCCGTCCGAACGCAGGGTGCAGATTCCGCGCACATGCAACAGGCTGTTCTGTTCGTCGCGAAGGCTTGAGCCGGCAACGGATTCCGTCACCTCAGACTTGGGCGTCATGCCGCCCTTGACGATCAGCGTCGACCAGTCGCCCGGCGCCGGCATGACACCATCGAAACGATCACCCGGATCGGGCAGCGTTTCGCCCGCGACCGGCAAGGCCGCGCCAAGCGGGATCTCCGCGCCGTTGTGCGTCAGCGTGAACAGGCTCTCGATGGACTTTCGCATCAGCCCGTTCAGCGGCGAGGCCGCCACCGCGTCCAGCACCAGCTCCCGCAGCGTATCCGCATCGGCATCCGCATCGATCACCGCTTCCAGCTCGATGTCCTTCGCGCCGCCGGTCATCGTGCCGCGCAGCGCGGACCCGGACAGCGTGTAGAAATTGTCCTGGATCAGCTTGATCGACCGGATGGCGATTCCGCGGATGTCGGCCAGCGCCAGGATCTCGTTCATGGTCGACGAGACCATCCCTGTGGTCAGGAAAGACAGCGGGCACGGCGCTTCATCGAACCCGGCCAGATAGGCCCCCTCATCGCTCGCCATGCGCCAGACGGCGCCCGTGCGGCTGTTGAGGACCAGGGCCTCTTTTTGCATGACCGAAAGCGAGCGCACGGCCAGCCGCACGGCCATGCCCTTGCGCACGTCCGGTGCATCCAGTCCGACGTCGGAAGAGCTGTCGGCCTTGAAAAACAGCGGCTTGCCGCAATCGATCAGCGGATTTGTCATGTTTCGTCCCCGGTCATTATGGCGCGTTGGCTTGCCGCCTGCGCTTTCTCACGGCAGCCTTGCCGTGTTTGCCCGAACGTAACATCTGGTGCGTGCGCGGCAAGCGCCGCGCCGCGGAATACGGCGACCGTTTCACAATCGACCGGTCACGATTTCGTATTGCCCGTGTCAACCGAAACAGCCCGCCGCGCTTCTGCGGGGCGGGCTGTTTCGCAATCGGAGACATCCGTGTCGAAGAGGCTGAAGCTTACACCGGAAAGCTGTGTCAGACGCGCGTGGCCGCGACGAACCGCGCGCTACCGGGTTCCGATCTGGTCCATCGAGATATCACGCCCAAACAGCCGCTCCGCGTTCCTGTAGGCGATCTTCTCCGCGACCTCCCGCGGCAGCTTGGCCAGCCATTGGCGGTTGGAGGCGATGATCGAGTCGTAATTCGCCCACTGACTGTTGACCCAGGTGTCGCTCCCGACCATCAGCCGGTCCTGGAACGCCATGATGATCTTTTTCCACTCCGGATCGAGATCATCCCCCGAGCCGAGAATTGCGTGCTCGCGCAAGGACGTGTCGGCAACAAGCGTCGGGAACTCGTTCATCATGTCGTAAACGGTGCTGGCGCGTTCGCCCAACCCGGCATGCGCCCAGATGATTTTGACGTCACGGTCGAGGCCATAGAGCCAGCGCACGGGCTCTGCCCCGGAATGCACGTGAAGATGGATGTCCCGCGCCTTCGCCATCTCGATCACCTTGCGGAACAAGGGTTCATCGGTCACGTCCAGGCGGTGGATGTGAAACTCGCCAATACCCGTATGGGGGTACTCTTGAAGGCGCTCGGCCAGGTAATCCTCGATTGCCGGCGCCTTGGACCAGTTCGATGACCCGACATCGCCATGGTAGGGGCGCAGCTCCGGCACCACTCGGTTGGGCGCGTACTCCCAAAGCATGATCGTGCCTTCGTCGGGCGTCGACGAGACAAGCCCCATGGCCACCCCGTTCCGGTCCATCAGCTCGATGATGCTCTTGACGGGGTACTGCTTCCAGGCCGGCTCCTTGTAGTGGATATGGGCATCGAAGATCGGCAGGTCCTTCACCGCGTCTCCAATCGGGGCGTGATCGCCGTCCGCCCGGGCGGACGTCAGCACCAGCGCGCAGGCCAACTGGGCGGTGAGCAGGAATGCGGCGCGTTTCAGGTTTGCAAGGGGCATGACACGTTCCCATGATTGCGGCATCGCCTGGATCAGCAGGCGCACGCGGTTATCCCGCCGGCCTCGACTGCTCGCCGGCGCGCTACGCGGCTGTTTACCGTTCCGCCTTCAGCCGGTCCACGAACTGGCCCATGCCGACGGACCGCTCGCGGCGCAGCCTTTCCGCCGCGAGGATGCTTTCGACCTTGCGGAACGTCTCGTCGAGATTGTCGTTGATCAGCACGTAGTCGTACTCGTCCCAGTGATCGATTTCCTCGTGCGCGTTCTCAAGCCGCTCGGCGATCACCGCCTCGCTGTCTTCGGCGCGGCGTTCAAGGCGCGCGCGCAACTCTGCCATGGACGGCGGCAGGATGAAGACGGAGACCACGTCGACCCGCGCCGCCTGGCTGAGCTGCTGCGTTCCCTGATAATCGATATCGAACAGCACGTCGCGCCCGGAGGCCAGGGCGTCTTCGACCGGTCCGCACGGCGTGCCGTAGAAATTGCCATGCACGACCGCCCATTCCAGCAGTTCGTTCTGGTCCCGGAGTGCCTGGAACTGCCGAACCGAAATGAACTTGTAGTGGACGCCATCGATTTCGCTGGGCCGGCGTTCGCGCGTCGTGACCGAGACCGACAGGACAATCTCGGGATCCTTGAGAAGCGCCCGCGAAATGGTCGACTTGCCGGCGCCGGACGGCGAGGACAGCACGAACATCAGGCCGCGCCGCGCGGTCTCCGCCTCGGTATCGGTGGTCATCAGACGTCTACTCCAGATTCTGTATCTGCTCGCGCAACCGGTCCACGACCGCCTTCAGCTCAAGGCCGATTGCCGTCAGCTCCTTGTCGTTGGACTTGGAGCACAGGGTGTTGGTTTCGCGATTGAATTCCTGGGCGAGAAAGTCGAGCTTGCGGCCCACTGCCCCGCCCCCGTCAAGCAGCGCACGCGCAGCATCCACATGCGCGCTCAACCGGTCGAGTTCCTCGCGGATATCCGCCTTGGTGGCCAGAAGCACTGCTTCCTGGTGCAGCCGTTGCGGATCGAAATCGGAAAAATGCTCGGTGAGGCCGCGAACCTGCTCCTCGAGACGCGCCAGGATCGCCTTGGGCTGGTGCGCCGGGCAGCGTTCGGCCTGTTCGGTCAGCTCGGCTATCCTGTCGACGTGGCCGCGCAGAACCTCCGCGATCGCAGCCCCCTCCCGCGTGCGCATGGCGATGAGACCGTCCAGCGCCTCGTCGAGACTGGCGAGCGCCGCCTGCCGCTGTGCCTCCAGTTCCTCCGCGTCCTCGCTGACTTC
>JBFHII010000214.1:0-5519 GCA_041596535.1 Breoghania sp.
ACGCTGCGCATGATCGCCGGGCATGAGCATGTCAGCTCCGGCGACATCCTGCTGGGCGGCAAGAACATCACCAACCTGCCCCCCGCCGCGCGCGGCACCGCGATGATGTTCCAGAACTACGCGCTGTTTCCGCATCTCTCGATCGCCGACAACGTGGCCTTCAGCCTGAAGATGAAGGGCACGCCGAAGGCGCAGCGGCTGGCGCGTGCGAACGAGCTTCTCGAACTGGTCGACATGCAGGACTTCGGGCAGCGCTTTCCCAACCAGTTGTCCGGCGGCCAGCAGCAGCGCGTCGCGCTGGCCCGCGCACTGATCACCGAGCCTTCCGCCCTGCTGCTCGACGAGCCGCTGTCCGCGCTCGACCCGTTCCTGCGCATCCGCATGCGCGTCGAACTCAAGCGCCTGCAGCGTGAACTGGGCATCTCCTTCGTGCACGTCACCCACTCGCAGGACGAGGCACTGGCGCTGGCCGACAGCATCATCGTCATGAACGGCGGCCGCATCGAGCAGGCAGGCTCCCCGCACGAGGTCTTCAACGCCCCGCGCACCGAATTCGTGGCCCGTTTCATCGGCGGCCACAACATCCTGCACGATCCCTCGGGTCCCAAGGCGATCCGCACCGACCGGCTGAGCGTCGCCCAGACCGCGGCGGGCGATGCCCTGGCGGGTACGGTGCGCGGCATCGAATACCTGGGCTCGATGGTCAACCTGTCCGTCGACGCGGGCGCCGCCGGCGATCTGACCGCCACGCTGCCCGATGACGTGTTCTTCAAGGACCCCATGGAACCGGGCGCATCCGTTTTCATCAGCTGGAAACCGGAAGACGCCCACCCGCTTGCGGCCTGACCGCAAAACCCTCCAGCACCACGCGCGCCGTCACGGGCGCGGCTGGAGCCGATCCCGCACCGGGACCGATCACCGCCGTTACCAGATCCCTCCAGGCCCCAGGACATCACGGGCCGACCGCAGAGAACAGGAGCAAGAGCCATGACGACAGGGAACGACAACAAGACGTTCAGCCGCCGCACCGTGCTGAAGGGCGGCGCCGCCATCACGGGCGCCGCCATCGGCTCCGGCGCCGTGACCGGCTTCCCGACCATCTGGGCGCAGAACATCAAGGACGTCACGCTGCGCCAGTTCGGCACCGGCGTGTCCAACATCAACGAGGTCGCCCAGAAGGTGAAGGAAGACCTCGGCTTCACGCTGGAAATGACGGCGCTCGATTCCGACAGCGTCACCCAGCGCGCGGCCACCCAGCCGAAGAGCTTCGACATCGCCGACATCGAGTACTGGATCTGCAAGAAGGTCTGGGGCGCGGGCAACCTGCAGGCGATGGACACCTCCAAGATCAAGAACTACGACAAGATCGTCGGCACCTTCAAGAGCGGCAAGCTGACGCCCGACAGCGTCATCGCCCAGGGCACCGCGCCGCACACGGTCGGCTTCACCTCCGGTCCCGACGGCAAGGATTTCGTTGCCGAGGAATCCGGCTGGATGACGCTGATCCCGACCATCTACAACGCCGACACGCTGGGCATCCGCCCCGACCTCATCGGCCGTCCGATCGACACTTGGGCCGAACTGCTGAACCCGGAGTTCAAGGGCAAGGCGTCGATCCTCGACATCTCGTCGATCGGCATCATGGACATGGCGATGGTCGTCGAGGCGATGGGCGAACACACCTATCCCGACAAGGGCAACATGACCCGCGACGAGATCGACATGACGCTCGGCATCTTCACCGAAGCCAAGAAGAACGGCCAGTTCCGCGCCTTCTGGAAGTCGTTCGACGAGAGCGTCAACCTGATGGCCTCGGGCGAAGTGGTGATCCAGTCCATGTGGTCGCCGGCGATCACCGCCGTGCGCTCGAAGGGCATCCCCTGCGTCTACCAGCCGCTGAAGGAAGGCTACCGCTCCTGGGGCGGCGGTCTCGGCCTGTCGAAGAACCTCTCCGGCCTCGAGCTGGAGGCGGCCTACGAGTACATCAACTGGTACCTCGACGGCTGGGTCGGCGGCTTCCTGATGCGCCAGGGCTACTATTCCGCCGTGCCTGAAACCTCCAAGAACTTCATGAGCGAGGACGAGTGGGGCTTTTGGTTCGAGGGCAAGCCCGCCCAGGGCGACATCAAGAATCCGTTCGGCGACGTCATGGAAAAGGCCGGCGCGGTACGTGACGGCGGCTCTTTCTACGAGCGCATGGGCTCGGTCGCCTGCTGGAACGCGGTGATGGACGAGAACCAGTACATGGTCCGCAAATGGAACGAGTTCATCGCGGCCTAGCGGCCAAAGACTGAACTCTGCCCCGCCTGCCCGGCCTCCCGTCCGGGCAGGCATTCCGGCCCTTCGGCCGAACCGCCCTCCGTTGACCGCATCCAGGAAGCGAAATCCAGGCGATGAAGAGAACCGATCCGATCACCCGCGCGGAAAAGGTCAGCTGGCTGCTGGTCACGCCGCTGGCCTGCGTGCTGGCCTTCTTCCTGCTGCTGCCGATCGCCACGATCACCGTGGTCAGCTTCTGGAACTACAACGAGTGGTCGTTCTTTCCCGACTTCATCCTCGACAACTATGCCTTCCACCTGACGTCGCATGTGACCTGGGCGACCTACCTGAAAACACTGAAGTTCATGGCGCTGACATGGATCTTCTGCACCGTGATCGGCTTTACGGTGGCCTATTTCCTCGCCTTCCACGTGCGCTCGCTGTCGGTGCAGATCGCGCTGTTTCTCGTCTGCACCATTCCCTTCTGGACCTCCAACATTATCCGCATGATCTCCTGGATTCCCTTCCTCGGCCGCAATGGCATCGCCAATTCGGCGCTGATCAATCTCGGCGTCATCGACGAGCCGCTGGAATGGCTGCTGTATTCGGATTTCGCGGTGGTGCTGGCGTTCGTCCATCTCTACGCGCTGTTCATGGTGGTGCCGATCTTCAACACCATGATGCGCATCGACAGATCGCTGATCGAGGCGGCGCGCGACGCCGGCGCCTCCAGCCTGCAGATCCTCACCAACGTGATCATCCCGCTGACCAAGCCGGGCATCATGATCGGCTCGATCTTCGTGGTCACCGTGGTGATGGGCGACTTCATCACCGTGCGCCACATGTCAGGCGGCCAGAGCGCCTCGGTCGGCCGCATCATCTCCAACGAGATCGCGCTGCTGCAATATCCTTCCGCCGCCGCCAGCTCGGTGGTGCTGCTGTGCACCGTGCTGATCATGATCGCGGTGATGATGCGCTTCGTCGACATCCGCAAGGAGCTGTGAACCCATGGAACCGCGTCCCCGCTCCTTCTACCTGCTGGCAGCCTTCTTCGCGCTGTTCGTGATCTTTCTCTACGGCCCGATTCTGACCATCGGGGTGCTGTCGTTCCAGGGTCCGCACGGCGGCCTGACCTTTCCGATGAACGGCGTGTCGATGCACTGGTTCGCCGACCTGTTCGAGCAGCAGGCGGTGGGCGACATCTGGGGCTCGTTCCGTCGCTCGTTCGCGCTCGGCTTGATGGTGATGATCGTCACCGTGGTGTTCTCGGTGATGGGCGGACTGGCCTTCCGCAACCGCTTCCGCGGTTCCACCGTGCTGTTCTACGTCATCATTGCCAGCCTGATCATTCCCTCGATCCTGGTGTCGCTCGGCGTCGGCCTGATCTTCAACATCCTCGATCTGGACGTGCACTGGATGACGTCGGGTTTCGGGGCGCAGCTCACCTGGACGCTGCCCTTCGGCCTGCTGATCATGTTCGCCGTCTTCAACCGCTTCGACCGGTCGTACGAGGAGGCCGCCCGCGATCTCGGCGCGTCGCCCTGGCAGACGCTGCGCCACGTGGTGCTGCCGATCATCGGCCCGAGCCTGATCGGCATCGCATTGTTCGGCTTCACGCTGTCATATGACGAGTTCGCGCGCACGCTGCTCACCGCCGGCTCCTACAACACGCTGCCGCTGGAAATCTTTGGCATGACCACCAACGTCACCTCGCCGGTGCTCTATGCGCTGGGCACGCTGACGACGCTGTTTTCCTTCATCATCATTGGCTCGTTCCTGACGGTCGGCGTCGTGCTGCGGCGCCGCCGTTCCCGGCTTGGCTCGGATGCCGGCAAGGGCATGGTCTGATGCACATCCTGGTGGTCAACCCGAACACCACCGCCTCCATGACGCAGAAGATCGGCACGGCGGCCCGCGCCGTCGCCGCACCCGGCACGCGCGTTTCGGCGACAAATCCCGCCACTGGTCCCGCCGCCATCCAGGGCGCGGAGGATGGTGCCGCCGCACTCCCCGGGCTCTTTGCGCTGTTCGACGCGGCCATGGCCTCGGATGAGCATTATGACGCGGTGATCATCGCATGCTTCGACGACACGGGATTGTGGCCGCTGAAGACGCGGTCGCCCGTGCCGGTTCTGGGTATCGGCGAGGCCGCCTATCACGCCGCCATGATGCTGGCGCGGCGATTCTCCGTGGTCACCACGCTGGCCGCCTCGCTTCCGGTCATCGAGACCAACATCGCGAACGCCGGCTTTGCGGACCGCTGCGCCCGGGTGCGCGCCTCCGATGTGCCGGTGCTGGACCTGGAAGACGCAAGCAGCGGCGCGCGCGACCGCATAGTGCAGGAAATCTCCACCGCGATCGCGGAGGATTCGCCCGAGGCGATCGTGCTGGGCTGCGCCGGCATGGCCGATCTCGCACGCTCGCTGAGCGAGGAATTCCGCCTGCCGGTGATTGACGGCGTCGCCGCCGCCGTCACCTTCGCCCAGGCCCTGCACGGCGCCGGCCTGCGCACGCCCATGCACCATGCACGAACAGATACCGCCGCCATTTCCTAGCTTGAGATTTCGAAACGGTTGTCCGGGCGTGCCGCGCGCAGAATCCTCGATACCCGGTATCACGCAGCGGATGCGAAGGGGCTAGAGAAACGCCAGGATCGACCATATGACGACGATGATCATCACGAGCGTGCCGCCCAGGGTTTGCAGCGCCGCTCTGTTCGTCATTCGGCCATCCCTGTTGTAGGCGTACCGGTTCCAGATCGTGTCGCGGTAGAGCCGAATTGGCTTGCCAAGTTGCGCAATCACCCAGCCGGGAATGCCGCTCGACAGCGCGGGACGATCATAGACGACGTTCTGAATTTTCTGGAGCTTCTGGAAGGCCTTCTCGGCCATGGTTCTTTCATAATTGCTCAAAGCACTCTGCCTTTCGCGTGAATTGCGCACCAGGGTCCGCCAGCCGCAGGGCGCGCGCGGTCCAGACCGGCCCCCGCGCCGGCACCCGTTGGAGGACCCGTCAGCCAAAATAGAGGCGCGTCAGCCACACGGCGGCCAGCGCCGGCCGGTCCGTGCCCTCGATCTCCACGCTGACCTGATGATGCAGCGTCACCTCGCCGGGTGCGCGCTCCTCCGCCTCCATCAGCCGGAAGCGCCCGCGAATGCGCGCGCCCGAGGGCACCGGCGCGAGAAACCGCACCTTGTCGACGCCGTAGTTGACGCTCATGCTCAGCCCGTCGCTACGCGGCAGGGCCTCCACAGCCATGC
>JBFHII010000215.1:0-5513 GCA_041596535.1 Breoghania sp.
GGCAATATCGCGGTGAAGCTGCCGTTGCCGCCGGGATGCCTGCCGACGCTGTGGCAGAACGATGCCCGCTTCACGCAGAGCTACTTGGCGGAGTTCCCCGGCTACTACAAGACCTCGGATGCGGGCTACAAGGACCAGGACGACTACCTGTTCATCATGGCGCGCACCGACGACATCATCAATGTCGCCGGGCACCGGCTGTCGACGGGGGCGATGGAGGAGGTGCTCGCCGGGCATCCCGATGTGGCCGAATGCGCCGTCGTAGGGATTGCCGACGCGCTCAAGGGGCAGCTTCCGTGCGGCTTCGTGGTCTTGAAATCCGGCGTTGACCGGCCGATTGCCGATATCGAGAAGGAACTGGTCGCACGCGTGCGCAGCGAGATCGGCCCCGTCGCGGCCTTCAAGCTTGCCATCACGGTGGAGCGGCTGCCGAAAACACGGTCGGGCAAGATCCTGCGCGGCACCATGCGGCAGATCGCGGATGGCGATGAATACCGCATGCCGGCGACGATCGACGATCCCGCGATCCTCCAGGAAATCACCGATGCGCTGAAGTCGCGGGGGCTGGCGAAGCGGCCGTGAACACGCCGTTCAAGGCTGGCCCTAGCGCGACGTCATCTCAAAAGGTGGCGGCGGCCCCCTGTTCGCCGCCGCCCGAACCGCTATAAAGGCAGATTGACGAAGACGGCGAAGGGGAATTTTTCGTGTCCTTGAACAATAAGGTTGCCATTGTCACGGGTGCCGCGCGCGGGATCGGCTATGCCATCGCGCGCCGGTTCGTGGAAGATGGCGCGAAGGTCGTACTGTCGGATGTCGACGACGAGCGCGGCGAGGCCGCCGCAGAGGAGCTGAATGGCCTCGGAGAGGCGATTTACGTCCACTGCGATGTCGGAGAGCGGCTCGACGTGCGCAACCTGATCGCGGCGACGCTCGACGCCTATGGCGACATCGATGTGCTGGTCAACAACGCCGGCATCGTCGCCGCGGGTGATTTCCTGGAAATCGGCGTGAAGGACTTCGACCGTGTGCTGCGCGTCAACCTCAAGGGCAGCTTCCTTTGCGGTCAGGCGGTTGCCAAGTACATGGTGGAAAAGGTCGCCAACGGGGGCGCGCCGGGCGCCATTGTCAACATGTCGTCCGTCAACGCGGTTTTCGGCCTGCCCAACCAGGTGCCCTATTCGGTTTCCAAGGGCGGCGTGAACCAGCTCACCAAGGTGATGGCCGTTTCGCTGGCGCCGCACGGCATCCGGGTCAATGCGATCGGCCCGGGCTCGATCATGACCGACATGCTGGCATCGGTGAACAGCGATCCGGCGGCGCGCAACCGTATCCTGTCGCGCACGCCCATGGGCCGTATCGGCGACCCACGTGAAATTGCCTCTATCGCCGCTTTCCTGGCGGATGATGACGCGAGCTATGTCACCGGCCAGACGGTCTATGCCGACGGCGGGCGCCTGCCGCTGAACTACACGGTCGATGTGCCCGAAGAAGACTGAGGTGTCTCACTGGCATGACACGGCAAAGGCGGCCCCCGGGGCCGCCTTTTTGGTATTCGGCCGGGCGCGCTATTTCGCCGCGACCGCCTCCAGGGCTTCCGACCCGTTCTGGAACTGCAGTCGGGCGAGGCGGGCGTAGAGGCCGCCTTTCTCCACCAGGCTCTGGTGGTCGCCGGTTTCGACAATACGTCCCTTGTCCATGACCAGAATCCGGTCGGCCTTCAGAACGGTTGCGAGCCGGTGGGCGATGACCAGCGTCGTGCGGCCTTGCATGAGGGTTTCCAGGGCACTTTGCACCAGCGTTTCGCTTTCCGCGTCCAGCGCCGAGGTGGCCTCGTCAAGCAGCAGCACGGGCGCGTCCTTGAGAATCGCGCGGGCGATGGCGATGCGCTGGCGCTGGCCGCCGGACAGCGTCACGCCGCGTTCCCCGATCACTGCGTCGTAGCCGTCGGCCATCTCGGAGATGAATTCGTCGGCGAGTGCCGCGCGTGCGGCGGCGCGCACGTCCTCGTCGCTGGCGTCGGCGCGTCCGTAGCGGATGTTCTCGGCGGCCGTGGCGGCGAAGATCGTGGTGTCCTGGGGCACCAGCGCAATGCGCTCGCGCACGGCGCGCGGATCGGCGGCGCGCAGGTCCACGTCGTCGAGCAGGATGGTGCCCCTGACCGGGTCGTAGAAGCGCATCAGGAGATTGAACAGCGTCGACTTGCCGGCTCCGGAGGGGCCGACCACGGCGATGGTCTCGCCGGGTGCCGCACGCACATCGATTCCCTCGAGCACGGGTGCGTCGGGCATGGATGGATAGGAGAAGGCGACCCCGTCGAAGCGGACGTTGCCGCGCGCGGGGCGGGGCAGGGGCACCGGATTTCCGGGGCTCTCGACCGCCGGCTTGACGGCGAGCAGCTCGGCCAGGCGCTCGGCGGCGCCCGAGGCTTGGGCGACCTCGCCCCAGACCTGTGACAGCTCGCCGAGGGCGCCTGCCGCGAAAACCGAATAAAGCACGAACTGGCCGAGCGAACCCGGGCTGAGGCGGCCGCCGAGCACGTCCTGGGCCCCCATCCACATGACGGCGACAACGCTTGCGAAAATAATGAAGATGGCGAAGGCGGTGAGCACGGCACGTGCCGCGGTCGAGCCCCGGGCGGCGACGAAGGCGCGTTCGACCTGGGCCGCGAACCGCGACGCGGCGATCGCCTCGTTGGTGAAGGCCTGCAGCGTGCGGATGGCGCCAATGGCTTCGGAGGCGAAGGCGGAGGCGTCGGCGAGCTGGTCCTGAGCATAGCGCGATTTGCGGCGCACCAGCCGTCCGAAGACGATCAGCGGAATGACCACGAAGGGAATCGCCAGCAGCACCAGGCCCGAAAGACGCGGGCTTGTGATCACCATCATGCCGGAGGCGCCGAGGAACAGGAACAGGTTGCGCAGGGCGATCGAGGCGCTGGCGCCGACGGCGGCCTTTACCTGGGTGGTGTCGGCGGTGAGCCGCGAAACGATCTCGCCGGACTTGGCTGTGTCGAAAAACAGCGGGCTGAGCGTCGTCAGATGGGTGAAGACGTCGGTGCGCAGGTCGGCGACGATGCGTTCCCCGAGCCAGGTGACGAAGTAGTAGCGCGCGGCGCTGGCCAGTGCCAGGGCGGCCACCACGACGATCAGCATGCCGAAATAACGATCGATGAAGGCGGGGTCTGCGGCGCCGAATCCGAAGTCGATCATCCGGCGCACGGCCAGCGGAACAGCCAACGTGGCGACCGAGGCCGCCACAAGCGCCGCGAAGGCGGCAAGCACCTGCCACCGGTAGCGTTTCAGATAGGGCAGTAGGGATGCCAGCGGGCGAATGGACCGGCTCGGCTTCTGCTCGGAATCGGGGACGTCATGAGTGCTGTAGCCGCGCGCCAAGTCCTGTCTCCAGCTGTTCGTTGAGGAGCGGCAGAATGCCCCGGCTGATGGATGGCCGCAAGTCGCGGGTTTGACTTGTAACGGCCCGCCGACTGAGCTATAGGGTCGCACAGAGAATTCAGGCCGTCGCTTGTGAAAGGCGTGCGGCCGTTCCGTTTGTGCTTTCGGTCGCGGTTTTCGCAACGATATGCAGCGGGAAAACGCAACGAGAGGATCCGGCGATGAAACAGGACATCCATCCCGATTATCACACGATCAAGGTCGTCATGACCGACGGCACCGAATACATGACCCGTTCGACCTACGGCGAAGAGGGCGCGGAGTTGCGCCTGGAAATCGACCCGACGTCGCACCCGGCATGGACCGGTGGTCAGCAGACCCTTCTTGACCGCGGCGGACGCCTGTCGCGCTTCAAGAGCAAGTATGCGGGCATCCTGGGCAACTAAGCCTTCGGCTCTCCGGTACGCGAATGCAAAAAGCCCCTGCCTTCCGGCAGGGGCTTTTTTGTTTGCCGGCGTTCCCGTATCGGCACACGGATCTCAAGGCGCCGGTACTCGAGCGCCTTGCCAGGTGAGGTGCGGTGAGGGTCGGGATCAGGCGTTGGACCCGAAGGCGGCCGCGAGCCGGTTGATCTGCTGGTTGACGGCGTTGTCCTGCGACGGGGCGACCAGCTTGCCCGCGTTGTTGTACACCGCGTCGTCGATGTGTTTGACGCGCGCCTGCAGGCGCATCGACTCGGCGATCAGCTGCTTCAGGCGCTCGGGCAATTCGCCCCATTCGGGGCTGGTCGTGTCGGAATCCAGACCCTTGAGCTTGACCTTGTTCTTTTCCTGGCCGGCCTGGGCCGCGGTCATCTCGCCGTCGTTCACGGCGCGCTGCAGCAGCAGCCATGAGGCGAGCTGCATGAGGCGTGTGGTGAGGCGCATCGACTCGGTTGCATAGAGCAGCGATGCCGGCCGCGGCAGCAGTTTGGACGCCTCGCGCCCGTCTCCGTCTAGATAGGCGGCTGTCTCTTCGACCAGCGTCATGCCTTCACGGAACATGGTCTTGAATGTTTCGGAACTCGCCAGATGCTCCGCGAACACAATGGGCGTCTCAGGATTCGCGGCGTGGAAATCGATCGGGTCCGTCATCGCACTCGCTACTCTCTGTCGCTTGGGCGCATCATCGTCTTCTGGCGGTTAGCAAGTTTGCGGAACGCCTTGATCCGGCCGGCCTGACCGCGAACGCATCGCGCGCAGGATACCTTCGGATACGGTGCTCCGTTTCACCAGATGATCATGCGGCGGAAAGACCGGGACTCACTGTCCCGATACGATCCAGATTGCATCATTGTGCCTTCAGCTCCGCAAGTCCCGTGCCAGAGATATCCAACACCTGGATATCGGTTGCAGCTGGCCGCAGGTTACGGAGGCCGTCGGTTGGTAAATGCAATCCTAACATAGGTGGCGGGAATTAAAAAAAAGAGCCGCTAAAAAGCGGCTCGAAGAGTTAACAGGGAGGCGTCAAACAGAGTGGACAGGAGCCACTCGAGATCCAGAAAACTGGATGCAAAAAAGTAATACAGTAGAAAGCTTAACCAATCGTAAACAACAAACGGGCGATCGGGTGCGGAGCGGCGGCTTTTTGGGCGTTCTCTCGGTAGTTATCAGGACTCAGTAGAAGCCCGGATGCGCTATTCCTTGAAGAGCTTGTTGGCTTTCGAAAGTACGGAGCGCTTTGACGACACTTCTGTTTCAAGGCGGGTTATTTCGGCCTGCAACAGGGCGATCGTGTCCGTCAGTTCCTCTACGGAAAAGTCGGAGAGGTCTGCGCCGACGACGTGTGGCGCGCGCCGGCTTGGCGGGGGATCGTCATCGAAAAGGGCCATGCGCGTGTCTCCTTTCAATTGCAGCGCTAACGTTTTAAATCCTGACGGGGTGTTTCAAAAGAGGATTCAGACATGACGCAATTGCCCGCGATGATGACGGCCATTGCCGTTCCCGAGCCCGGCGGTCCCGAGGCGCTGGTTCCCGAGCGCCGTGCCCTGCCGGAGATCCAAGGCAGCGAGATCCTCATTCGGGTGCGGGCAGCGGGCGTGAACCGGCCGGACGTCTTCCAGCGCCAGGGCAGCTATCCGCCGCC
>JBFHII010000216.1:0-5511 GCA_041596535.1 Breoghania sp.
AAAACAATGGCACGCCAGGACGCGAACGAAGCTTTCGCACTGACGTCGTTCCTCTACGGCGCCAACGCAGCCTATATCGAAGAGCTCTACGCACGCTATCAGACGGATCCTTCCTCCCTCGACGCGGAATGGCAGGATTTCTTCTCCAAGCTGAAGGACGCCCCTGACGACGTCCTCAAGGAGGCGAAGGGCGCTTCGTGGAAGCGTGCTGACTGGCCCAAGGCGGATTCCGGCGATCTGATTTCCGCGCTGGACGGCGACTGGCCGGCGACGGAAGCGGTTCTCGGCGACAAGATCAAGGGCAAGGCGGCCGCCAAGGGCAGCGAGTTGTCCGAGGCGGAGGTGCAGCAGGCGACGCGCGATTCCGTGCGCGCCCTGATGATGATCCGCGCCTACCGCATGCGCGGCCATCTGCACGCGGATCTCGATCCGCTGAAGCTGGAGCCGCCCAAGGATCACGTCGAGCTGCATCCGGTCACCTACGGCTTCACCGATGCCGACTGGGACCGCAAGATCTTCCTCGACCACGTGCTGGGGCTCGAGTTCGCGACCATCCGCGAGATGCTCGAGATCCTCAAGCGCACCTATTGCTCGACGCTGGGCGTCGAGTTCATGCACATTTCGGATCCGGCCGAGAAGGCCTGGATCCAGGAGCGCATCGAAGGCCCCGACAAGCAGGTCACCTTCACGCCGGAGGGCAAGCGCGCCATCCTGAACAAGCTGATCGAGGCCGAGGGCTTCGAGAAGTTCCTGGACGTGAAATACACCGGCACCAAGCGCTTCGGGCTTGATGGCGGCGAGGCGCTGCTTCCTGCGCTGGAACAGATCATCAAGCGCGGCGGGCAGCTCGGCCTGAAGGAAATCGTCCTCGGCATGGCCCACCGCGGCCGCCTCAACGTGCTGTCCCAGGTGATGGGCAAGCCGCTGCGCGCCATCTTCCACGAGTTCAAGGGCGGGTCGTTCACGCCCGACGACGTGGAAGGCTCGGGCGATGTGAAGTATCACCTCGGCGCGTCGTCCGATCGCGAGTTCGACGGCAACAACGTCCATCTGTCGCTGACCGCCAATCCCTCGCACCTGGAAATCGTCAATCCGGTGGTGCTGGGCAAGGCCCGCGCCAAGCAGGATCAGCATTCCACGGTCGACGGACACTGGGTGGAGACGGTCGACGTGGACCGTTCCAAGGTGCTGCCGCTGCTGCTGCACGGCGACGCGGCTTTTGCCGGCCAGGGCGTGGTTGCCGAATGTTTCGGCCTGTCCGCGCTGCGCGGACACCGCACCGGCGGATCGATTCACTTCATCATCAACAACCAGATCGGCTTCACGACGAACCCGCGGTTCTCGCGCTCCTCGCCGTACCCGTCCGATGTGGCCAAGATGATCGAGGCGCCGATCTTCCATGTGAACGGCGATGACCCGGAAGCGGTGGTCTTCGCGGCCAAGATCGCGACGGAGTTCCGTCAGGCGTTCGGCAAGCCCGTCGTCATCGACATGTTCTGCTACCGCCGCTTCGGCCACAACGAAGGCGACGAGCCGGCGTTCACCCAGCCGATCATGTACTCCAAGATCCGTCAGCATCCCACCACGCTGCAGATCTATGCGGACAAGCTGATCGCGCAGGGCATCATCACCGCCGAGGAACTCGATTCCATGCGCGCGAATCTGCGCGCGAGCATCGACGAGGAGTTCGAGGCCGGCCAGTCCTACATGCCCAACAAGGCGGACTGGCTTGATGGCCGCTGGACGGGCCTCAAGCAGGCCGTCGATTTCGACGATCCGCGCCGCGGCCAGACCGGCATCCCGATGGACGTGCTCAAGCACATCGGCGGCAAGCTGTCGTCGGTGCCGGATGATTTCAACGCGCACCGGACCATCCGCCGCTTCCTGGCCAATCGGGCCAAGATGGTGGAGACCGGGAAGAACATCGACTGGGCCACGGCGGAAGCCTTCGCCTTCGGCTCGCTGCTGATGGATGGCCACAAGGTGCGCCTGTCGGGTCAGGACGTGGAACGCGGCACCTTCTCGCAGCGCCACTCCGTGCTCTACGACCAGGAGACCGAGGATCGGTACATCCCGCTGGCCAACCTGAGCGAGGACCAGGAGCGCTACGAGGTCATCAACTCGATGCTGTCTGAGGAAGCCGTGCTCGGTTTCGAGTATGGCTACACGCTCGCCGAGCCCAATGCGCTGACGCTGTGGGAAGCGCAGTTCGGCGATTTCGCCAACGGCGCGCAGGTGATCTTCGATCAGTTCCTGTCGTCGGGCGAGCGCAAGTGGCTGCGCATGTCGGGCCTCGTCTGCCTGCTGCCGCATGGCTATGAGGGGCAGGGTCCGGAGCATTCCTCCGCCCGTCTCGAGCGTTACCTGCAGATGTGCGCCGAGGACAACATGCAGGTGGCCTATTGCTCCACGCCGGCCAACTACTTCCACATCCTGCGCCGCCAGATGAAGCGCGACTTCCGCAAGCCGCTGATCCTGATGACGCCGAAGTCGCTGCTGCGCCACAAGCGCTGCGTCTCGACGCTGGAGGAACTGGGGCCGGACTCGAGCTTCCACCGCCTGCTGTGGGACGACGCGCAGCTGCGTCCCGAAGACGGCATCAAGCTCGTCAAGGACGACAAGATCCGCCGCGTCGTACTGTGCACCGGCAAGGTCTATTTCGATCTGCAGGAAGAGCGCGAGAAGCTTGGCCTCGACGACATCTATCTGCTGCGTGTGGAACAGCTCTATCCGTTCCCGACCAAGGCGCTGGTGCATGAGTTGGGCCGCTTCAAGAACGCGGACATCGTGTGGTGTCAGGAAGAGCCCAAGAACATGGGTGCCTGGTATCACGTCCAGCCCTACATCGAATGGGTGCTGACCCAGATCGACGCGTCGCACAAGCGTCCCCGCTACGTCGGTCGCCCGGCCGCCGCGGCCACCGCCACGGGCCTGATGTCCAAGCATCAGGCGCAGCTGCAGGCATTCCTGGCCGAAGCCTTCGCGGAAGACTGATCAAATGCCTGCGTCCCGGCGGGGCGCAGGTCTCCGGTTCCCGCATTTCGGCCGGGTACCACCGACACACGACTTTTGAATTCACACAGCAGCAAGGCTGCAAAGCGAAGAGACGAGGATCATGGCAACGGAAATCCGCGTGCCCACGTTGGGCGAATCCGTGACCGAAGCCACCATCGCGCAGTGGTACAAGAAGCCCGGCGATGCGATAGCGGCTGACGAACCGCTGGTCGAGCTTGAGACCGACAAGGTGACCATCGAGGTTCCTGCCCCCTCCGCGGGTGTGCTGGAAAGCATCGTCGTCGAGGAAGGCGTGACCGTCGAGGTCGGCGCGCTTCTGGGGACGCTCACCGAAGGTGCCGGGGCAAGCACGGGGGCGGCTGCCGCACCCGCGGCGCCCGCTCCGGAACAGCCGGCCTCAAAGCCCGCCGCCGCGTCCGAGGACGCCGGGTCCGACATGCCGCCGGCGCCCGCAGCCCGCAAGCTGATGGCCGAGCAGGGTGTCAGCGCCGAGGCCGTCGAAGGCACCGGCAAGCGCGGTCAGGTTCTCAAGGGAGACGTGTTGGCCGCCATGGAATCCGGCACGAGCGCTCCCGCTTCGCCGGCCGCGTCGGTTCGCGCTCCGGTGCCGGTGGAAGATGGTCCTCGCGAGGAACGCGTGCGCATGACCAAGCTGCGCCAGACCATCGCCAAGCGGCTGAAGGACGCGCAGAACACCGCCGCCATGCTGACCACCTTCAACGAGGTGGACATGGGCCCGGTGATGGAGTTGCGCAAGCAGTACAAGGATCTGTTCGAGAAGAAGCACGGCGTGAAGCTGGGCTTCATGGGGTTCTTCACCAAGGCGGTCTGCCATGCCTTGAAGGAAATTCCGGCGGTCAACGGCGAGGTCGACGGCACGGACATCATCTACAAGGACTTCTGCCACGTCGGCGTCGCCGTCGGCACGCCGAAGGGCCTTGTCGTGCCGGTGGTGCGTGATGCCGACCAGATGACGATCGCGGAGATCGAGAAGGAAATCGCCAATCTCGGCCGCAAGGCGCGCGATGGCAAACTCGGCATGGCCGACATGCAGGGTGGCACCTTCACGATTTCCAATGGCGGCGTCTACGGGTCGCTGATGTCGACGCCGATCCTCAACGCGCCGCAGTCCGGCATTCTGGGGATGCACAAGATCCAGGATCGCCCGATGGCGGTTGGCGGCGAGGTGAAGATCCGTCCGATGATGTATCTGGCGCTCAGCTACGATCACCGGATCGTCGATGGTAAGGAAGCGGTGACCTTCCTGGTGCGCGTCAAGGAAAGCCTGGAAGACGTGCAGCGTCTGGTTCTGGACCTCTGACGGCACGCCGGCGTATTTCGGAGGATGGCAATGGTCGTTGTTTCTGCAGGATACATTCGCGCATTCGTCACGGCTGCCGCGCTGGCCGTCGCCCTCCTCCCCGCCTCGGCGTCCGATAACCTCCCTGGCGTCGCGAAAGCGGGAAACGGAACGCCTGCTTCCGCGGCAGGCAGCCTGGTGCTTGCCGCCGGCGACCTCCTCTGGCTGGAGGGCGAATACAGCGTCGACGGACGCAACCCGAACGGCACCCGCTACCGCGGCCGCGTCTTCATCACCGTGCGCGGTGATGACGTCTACTTCCGCTGGGAAATCGGCCGCGAGGTCTATCGCGGCGAAGGCGGCTTCGTCGGCAACGTGCTGGTCATCGACTGGGGTCAGCCCGATCCGGTGACCTATGTGGTGAACACCGACGGGACCCTGAACGGGACCTGGAACAAGGGCCGCGCCTCCGAACGCCTCGTTCCCAGATAATGATCCGCGTGGCCCTGGGCCCGCGACCGAATAGCAAAAGGCGACTGCAATGTCCCAATATGATCTTGTCGTTATCGGCTCCGGCCCCGGCGGCTATGTGTGTGCCATCAAGGCAGCGCAGCTCGGCCAGAAGGTCGCCGTTGTCGAAAAGCGTGCCACCCATGGCGGCACCTGCCTGAACGTCGGCTGCATCCCCTCCAAGGCGTTGCTGCACACCTCGGAACTGTTCGAGGAAGCCGGTCACGCCTTCGAAGGGTTCGGCATCAAGGTCGGCAAGCCGAAGCTCGATCTGAAGGCCATGATGGGTCACAAGACGCAGGTCGTGGACGCCAACACCTCCGGCGTTGCCTTCCTGTTCAAGAAGAACAAGATCGACGCGCTCCAGGGCACGGGCAAGATTCTCGGCCAGGGCAAGGTCGAAGTCACCGGCGAGGACGGCAAGGCGCAGGTTCTCGAGACGAAGAACATCGTCATCGCGACGGGGTCGGACGTGACGCCGCTGCCGGGCGTGGAGATCGACGAGAAGCAGATCGTTTCCTCCACCGGCGCGCTGGAACTCGACAAGGTTCCGGGTCGCATGATCGTTGTCGGCGCGGGCGTGATCGGGCTCGAGCTGGGGTCCGTCTGGCGTCGTCTCGGCGCCGAGGTGACGGTGGTCGAATATCTCGACCGCATTCTGCCGGGCATGGACAATGACGTTGCCA
>JBFHII010000217.1:0-5506 GCA_041596535.1 Breoghania sp.
CTGTTTCCCTACACCGATCCCGCATTGCGCGACGACATCGGCTCGGAAGCGCTGAACGCCGACAATCTCATCTGCCGCGCCTGCCGCGCCATCAAGAAGGCCGTGCCGAACGTCGGGCTGGTCACCGACGTGGCGCTGGATCCCTATACCAGCCACGGCCACGACGGGCTGATGGACGGCGAGACGGTGCTCAACGACGAGACGGTGGCGCAGCTCGTGCGCCAGGCGCTGATCCAGGCGGAAGCCGGCGCCGACGTCATTGCGCCCTCGGACATGATGGACGGGCGCATCGGCGCAATCCGCGCGGCGCTCGACGACACCGGGTTCAGCGACGTGCAGATCATGTCGTATGCGGCGAAATATGCCTCCGCCTTCTATGGTCCGTTCCGCGACGCGGTGGGCACCAATGCGACGCTGATCGGCGACAAGCGCACCTACCAGATGGACCCCGCCAACAGCGACGAGGCGATCACCGAGGTGGAGCTGGATCTGGCCGAGGGTGCCGACATGATCATGGTCAAGCCGGGCATGCCCTATCTCGACATCGTGCGGCGGGTAAAGGACACCTTCGCGGTGCCGACCTACGCCTACCAGGTGTCGGGCGAATACGCGATGATCATGGCGGCGGCGCAGAACGGCTGGCTGGACGGCGAGCGCGCCATGCTGGAAAGTCTGGTCGCCTTCAAGCGCGCGGGCGCCGACGGCGTGCTGACCTACTTCGCGCCGCGCGTGGCGGAGATGCTGAAGAAGGGCTGAGGTTTCCTCAGACGCGGAATCACATTCTTCACAACGTGATTCAAAGAAACTGATTCAACGGCGGCGAAAATGCGAGTCGCGCCAGCGGGTTGCCGCGCGGCGTTGAAACCGCGCTACGGCGCCGTGGCACCGCCCGCATAGGGCCGGGCCGCCAGTTCGGCCAGCGTGTCGATACCCTGGCGAAAGCGCGTCTCGTCCTCGACCGAGACGAAGCTGACGCGCACCGCGTCGGGCGCCAGCGTGCGCTCGGCGGAAAACACATGGCCGCTGCTGACCCGCACGCCCAGCGCCTCAGCCTCGGTGCAGAAGGCATCGCCGCGCCAGCCGCCGGGCAGCGACAGCCAGGCCAGGCCACCCTGCAGATCGACTTCGTCGAGCCCGGGAAGCGCCTCAGCGACATAGCCGGCCCGCCGGCGCACACCACGGCGGATCGCCTCGATGCGCCGGTCGAGCGCGCCGTTGCGGATGACCTGGCTGGCGATGCCGGACAGCAGCGCCGAGGCCATCATCTGCATGGCATTGTGCGCGCCGGCCACCCGGCGCACCAGACGTCCCGGCCCTGCCGCGTAGCCGATGCGCATCGCGGGCGCGATGCATTTCGACAGGCCGGTGAGCAGCAATGTCTGCTCCGGCAGCAGCGCCGAGAAGCTTGATCCCGCCTCCGCGCTGAGAAAGCCGTAGACCTCGTCCTCGACAATGGTCAGCGCGTGGCGCGCCGCGACCTCGGCAAGCGCCTCGCGGCGCTTGCGCGGCATCGGCCGCCCGGTGGGGTTCTGCACGCTGGGCATGAGCACCAGCAGCGAGACCGCGTTGGCGCGGCAGCAGGCGTCGAGCGCGTCCGGGCACATGCCCTCACGGTCCATGACCACGGGCAGCAGTTTCACCCCGTTCAGCGCCGCGGCGCTCAGCATGCCCGGATAGGTGACCTGGTCGCAGGCGATGCCGGTGCCCGGCCGCACCAGCGCGCCGAAGCCGGCGGACAGGGCCGACTGCACGCCGTTGAGAATGCAGACCGTGTCGGGCGTGATGTCCTGGCGCCAGCGCGCGAGATAGGCCAGGGCCGCCTCGCGATCGGCCGGCGCCCCCATTTCTCCGACATAGTCGAGCGGCGTGCTGCCGGCCGCCGCCCGCGCGCCCGCCGCCTCGAGACCCTCGCGCAGGAAATCCCCCGCCGGCTCCATCAGGAAGCAGTTCACCGCCATGTCGATGACGCGGGCGGGATCGGACGGCCGGAACGGCATGGTCAGCCGGCGCGGCCCCTCGCCCACGAATGTGCCGCGGCCGACAATGCCATGCGCCAGGCCCGAGACGGTCAGCGCCTGATAGGCGCGCGACACCGTGCCCGGCGCACAGGTGAGCTGCCAGGCCGCCTCGCGCACCGGCGGCAGCCGCGTGCCCTCGGGCAGCGCGCCGGAGGCGATGCGCTCGCGCAGATAGGCTTCAAGCTGACGGGCGCCCGGTGGCTTACCGGCCGGAGCCTCATCCAGAAGGTTGGAGAATATTGTCATAGGGACAATATAAAGATTGTATCAAATCATTGTCCACTTCCATCATGGCGGCCATCTCATCGGAGCGGCCCCATGCCTGCACTCACATCCCTGCCGGCCCTCATGGGCATCCCGGCCCTCATGCCTGGCGACCAGTATGTCCTGCTGTGTCTTTACGTCATCGCACTGACCGGCACGCCCGGCCCGGCCAACATGGCCTTTCTGGCCTGCGGTTCGACCTACGGGGTGCGCCGCTCCGTGCCGTTCTGGATCGGCACGCTCGTCGGCTTCTCGGTGACCTTCTCTCTGGCCGTGGCGGGGCTGCTCGCCGTCATCGTCTCTATGCCGTGGGTGTGGAACACGCTGCGCCTCGCCTGCCTGGCCTATATTCTCTATCTCGCCTGGACGATCGCGACGGCGCCGCCAAGGCCCGTGAGCGCGCCCGCGGCAGAGGAGAGCCGCGCGCCGGGATTCCTGCGCGGCTTCTGGGTGCATCCGCTCAATCCCAAGGCCTATGCGATGCAGATCACGGCGATCTCGCAGTTCGTCTCCCCCGACCGCTATGTCACCGACGCGATGACCGTTGCCCTCACCTTCTTCTGTCTCGGCGGCGCGGTGAATTTCGGCTGGCTCGCCGGTGGCGGGGTGGTTGCGCGGCTGGCCAGCAACCCGCGGCGCTTCCGGATCGTCAACGGCACCCTGGCCGCGCTGATGCTGGTCAGCACGGCGGTCAGCCTGCAGATGGCGTGACCCTGCGTAAAATTGCGTGCGTGGGTTCACGGATTGTCGCAATCCGCTCGCGCCGTGATTCAACACGGTGCCAAAATGATTCAACCCGTTGGCAAACTGATTCAAGTGCCTGACGTGTTGATTCAAGAGCGGGTGAAAGCGGAGTCGTTTCAGGGGTTTGAGCGCCGTTCCTGGAGAAACTCCGTAAGGGTTCATACGCAGGGCGCCGTGCAGGACGCTTGCAATCGTGGGACGCTTGGTGGCACACCGGCGCCAGCACAATGCCGCCAGCATACCGCCGCCCAGGCCACAGACTCACAGATAGTCATCCCATGCAGATCACGCTCGCCGATATCCGCAATGCCGCCGCCGCCATCCGGGGCGAGATCGTGCGCACGCCGCTGCTGCCGGCGCCGCGCCTGTCCGCCCTGACCGGCGCCGACGTCTGGGTGAAGTTCGAGAACCAGCAGCGCACCAACGCCTTCAAGGAACGCGGCGCGCTGACCAAGCTGCTGACGCTGAGCGACGAGGAGCGCGCACGCGGCGTCATCGCGATGTCCGCCGGCAACCATGCCCAGGCGCTGGCCTGCCACGCGACGCGGCTCGGCATCCCCGCGACCATCGTCATGCCGACGACCACGCCACACGTGAAGACATCCGCCACCCGCGCCTATGGCGCACAGGTGGTGCTGGCGGGCGAGAGCGTCGCGGAGGCGCAGGCAGAAGCGCATCGCATCGCCGAATCCCGGAACCTGGTGTTCGTGCATCCCTTCGACGATCCGCACATCATCCGCGGCCAGGGCACCATCGCGCTGGAGATCCTCGAAGACGCCCCGGACATGGAGATCATCGTCGTGCCGGTGGGCGGCGGCGGGCTGATCTCGGGCGTCGGTATTGCCGCCAAGGCGCTCAAGCCGGGGATCGAGATCATCGGTGCCGAGACCGCCTTCTATCCCTCGATGCAGAACGCGCTCAGCGGCACGGACGTGCCCTGCGCCGGCAACACGCTGGCCGAGGGCATCGCGGTGTCGACCGCCGGGGAACTTACCCGCAAGATCGTCGCCGAGGTCGTCGACGAGATCATCCTGCTGCCCGAGGCCTTTATCGAGACCGCGGTCAACGCCTTCCTGGAGCTGCAGAAGACGGTGGCGGAAGGCGCCGGCGCCGCGGGGCTCGCCGCCCTGCTCAGCCATCCGGAGCGTTTTAAGGGACGGCGCGTGGCGCTGGTGCTCAGTGGCGGCAACATCGATCCGCGGCTGCTCGCCTCCATTATTACCCGCGAGCTGGCGCGCGAGGGGCGGATGGTGACAATCCGCATGGAAATCCCGGATCGTCCCGGCGTACTGGGCGATATCTCGACCCTGATCGGCGATCTCGACGGCAACATCCTGGATGTGTCGCATCACCGGCTGTTCCTCGACGTGCCGGCCAAGGGCGCGTCACTTGACGTGACGATGGAAACCCGCGACGCGGAACACGCGCAGCAGATCATCGAGATGCTGCGCGGTCGCGGTTTCAAGGTGGACTGGCTGAAGGTGGCGGAGACCTCCGGCCGCTGAAGCGGGGGCAGCGCCGCGGCGGCCGGCCTGCGTCACATTGACAGGGGGTCCCCCGGTCACCACCTGTTCAGGACATTTCAGGGATGATTACGATGACGCAAGATATTGTCCGGACCAACATGGCGCACAGCGGTGCGCAGGACGGAGAGGCGCCTCGCGGCCAGGCCTTCGATCCGCGCGCCCAGCCGGAGCTGTTCGACGGGCTGCGCACGAAACGCCTGTTCGCCTTCTTCATCGACACCATCGCCATCATCCTGCTCACCTGCATCGCGGCCGTCATCATCTTCTTTGTCGGCATCTTCACGCTGGGGCTCGGCTGGCTCGCCTATGCGTTCCTGTGGCAGGGCGTGGCGCTGCTCTACACCGCCTTCACGCTGGGCGGCCCCACATCGGCCACCCCTGGCATGCGCGCCATGGGGCTGGAGATGCGGCTGTGGCACGGCGGACGGATGTATCCGCTGCTGGCCGCCGTGCATCTGGTGCTGTTCTGGATCTCGGTCAGCATCGTCACGCCTTTTGTGCTTCTCGTATCGCTGTTTTCTGACCGCAAACGCCTTCTGCACGATATCATCCTCGGCACGCTCGTCATCAACACGCCGGAAAACCGGCCCCTTGCGTGACGGGCGAGAACCGGTTACCGCTCGGGTGATTGGTTGGTGCCAACGGTGTTGATGAAACGCGATAACGCGGACAGTGCATGACGGTAGTTGGTCTCCAAATGGCGCTCACGTTTGCCGTGATCGCCGTCACCATCGTGCTCTACGCGATGGAACGATTTCGGATCGAGGCGGTAGCTCTCGGCTCCGTGGTGGCGCTCATCGTGATTTTCACCGTGCTGCCGCTGCAGACCCCGACCGGGCCGCTCGGTCCGGCCGAGTTTCTCGCCGGCTTCGCCAATCCCGCCCTGATCACCGTGATGGCGCTGCTGACCATCGGCCAGGCGCTATTTCAGACCGACGCGCTGGACAAGCCCGC
>JBFHII010000218.1:0-5472 GCA_041596535.1 Breoghania sp.
GAAGATGCGCATGTGCCAGGTCTGCCACGGCGCGGACGGCATCGGCACCAATCCGGAGGTACCCAACCTCGCTGGCGAAAGCGTCACCTACCTGAGCAAGCAGCTGAAGGCGTTCCGCTCCGGCAAGCGCGACCATGCCCAGATGTCGATCATCGCCAAGGGCCTGTCCGACGAGGAAATCGTCAACGTCGCGACGTATTATTCCGAGATCAAGATAGAGGCGACGCCGCCGGAGTGACGCAAGCCCTCGCCGGCCTGTGAGCGAGCCGCGCGTTGCGCGCCCCGGACGGCATCCGAACGCTGAAGATGGCTGACCGGCGGCGCCGGTGCGCTCCGCCCGCCCCTCAGTCCGCCATGGTCTCGATGGAGGCGAAACTTTCCGGCTCTCCCTCTTCCTCGTGGAAGGGAGTTTCGACCTCGACGATCGTGTCGGGATAGAAGCCGTTGAAATGGGTGCGCAGCGCCAGCGAATAGGCGCCGATGTGCCCGATCTCGATCCAGTCTCCGGTTTCCACCGTCTCCGGCAGCCAGAACGGCCGCGACAGGATATCGACGCTGTCGCAGGTGGCGCCACACACCTTGAACGGCACGATTCGGGTGGGATCCCCGTTGCGCCGCCGCCGCGCGGGATCGGGAATGTGGCGCGCCGGCAACGTGATCTTGCCGGTCCAGCTGTCGGACAGCGACGACCAGATGCCGTCGTTGATGTAGAGCCTGCGGCCCTTCTTCAGCAGCACGCGGACAACCAGCGACAGGCTGCGCGCGCAAATGGCGCGACCCGGCTCGGCCACCAGCGGCACCCCGTCAAACCCCCATTCGACGATATCGCCCTTGAGATCATGCAGGATTTCCGCGGTCGTGGGCACCGGCGGCGCCTTGCGGCGCGGATCGTGGCCGTATTCCGCGGGAAAGCCGCCGCCAAGGTCCAGCCCGGCGAGTTCGACGCCGGCGCGGCCACGGACCCAGTCGGCGGACGCCAGCGCACGCTCGTAGGTTTCCGCCTCCTCGATCTGGCTTCCGACATGAAAGCACAGCCCGCACTTGAAGCCGATCCGATCGATGCGTTGCAGAAGCTCCACCGCGTGCCCGGGGGCCGCGCCGAACTTGCGCGACAGCTCGTAGGCCGCGTGCCCCTTGGTGGCGATGCGCACGAACAGCGTGATGGCCCCGGGATCAAGATCCAGCGCACGCACGATGCGCAGGATCTTGGCGACCTCATCCTCATGATCGAGCGCCAGCGTGCGGATGCCGTAGGTTTCCAGCGCCAGGCGAATGTCAGACTGCGCCTTCACCGGATGCATGTAGAGCATTTCCGCGTCCGGCGCCGCCTCGCGCACGGCGGCGAATTCCGCCGGCGACGCCACGTCGAAACAGCTGATGCCGGCCTCGGCCACGGCCTTGAGGACGAAAGGTTCCCCGTTGGTCTTCACCGCATAGGCGGTCTTGCCGGAAAACCCGTCCACGAACGCCCTGGCGTCGCGCGCCAGCATCTTGGGGTGAAAGCAATAGATCGAATGATCGGGCCGCAGAGCGAGCGCCATCTCGCGGGCGCTTTCGAAGAGGTCCATCGGTCGCCTTTCACTGTTTGACCCGGAATCGGCAGTCGATCGCAGGATGACAGCCGGAACGGCATCTCACAATCACTGCCTTGCGGAAGCCCGTCCAACCAACGCGCGTCAGTGGCAGATCCGGTAGGTGCAGGTCTTGCCGTGGCAGCCGACATCGAGATGCAGATGATCCTGGTGATAGGCGTCGCCATCGGGACTCAGAACCGTGGTGAACCGCGCGCAGGCCTGCTTGCGAACATCGGCGAGGAAACGGCGCTCGTCCGCCGCGCCGTGCCAGCCGTCCTTCACCGTTACCTCGCGGCCGTCCGCGAAGATGAACGCCGAAATATCGATGGCATTGCCCCGGCCGTGCTCGGAGAGTTTTCCGTCGGGCAGATTGTTGCGCCTGCGGCACACGAAGGAGGAGGCAACGCGGAGCTGCTTCAGCCCGGAGCCCATGATCGTCCGCGCGGCGGGGCGCACGACTTCGCGCACCCAGGCGGCCACCGCCTCGGCCATCTCGCAGTCAAGCACGGCGTGCGGCGCGTAGGTCACCACCGTCTCCTTCCCCTGATCCTTGAGCGCCACGGGCCGCGGCACCTGGCAGGCATCATCCACGGTATCCGGCTGCGCCACCCGCTCCACCCTGGCATTGACGATCCGGCAGACCTCGGCCTTCATTTCGCCACCCTCCGAAACCGCAACCTTCGGAGCTGCGGGCTTCGGGAACGCGGGCATCGGAGACGCAGCAGCCTTCGGAGGTGCAGGCGTCGTGCCCGCAGGCCGGTTCGCCGGCACCGACCCGGCTGCCGGTCCGGCCGCGTCCCTGCCGCCAGGCCTGGCCGCGGGAAGCGGCCCGCCCGGAACAGGCTTCACGACAGGCCCGCTTTCCCGGGGTTCGACCGTCTCCGGGCCGATCCGTTCAGAGGGGTCCGCCACCGGATCTTCCGACGAGATCGGCGCATCATGCACGACCGCCCCACCCTCAACCGCGGGTTCCGCGGCCGGCACACCGGTCACCGGACGCTGCGGCGGCACGGGCGGATTTTTCCCGGCGGGCACGACCGGGCGTCGTTTCTTGGGCTCGGCGCGCGGCGCCTTGGGTTTCCCGGCGGCCTTGCGATCGGGATCGATCTTGTCGAGGATCGCATTGCCGCCGCGCCCGATCGCCCTCTGAACGTCCCAGGGCGACAGCGTGTCTGCCGCCGCCGGCGGCGGAAAAACCCCCACAATCACGAACGCGATCAACAGCATGGCGAGGGTTGAAAACCGGGCAGATACATTCGGCGCGGCGCGGTGTCTGATGCTCATTCCGATATTCCGATTCCCTGGTTCCGGCGTTATCATCCTAATATCACTGCGGGAAACAAACGATGACACTCGAACTCTACACGGCCTATGTGCTCGCGACCCTGGTGGTTCTCGCGGTTCCCGGCCCGACCATCATGCTGGTCGTCAGCTATGCCCTGTCGCACGGCAGACGCTCGGCACTTGCCACCGTGACGGGCGTTGCCCTGGGCGACGCGACCGCCGCCACGCTGTCGCTGCTCGGCCTCGGCGCGCTGCTCGCGACCTCGGCAATGCTGTTTACGATGCTGAAATGGATCGGCGCCGCCTATCTGATCTGGCTGGGGGTTAAACTCTGGCGGAGCCAACCCGTTGCATTGGAAATGCAGAACGTGTCCGCGCGCTCCGGCCGCACGATCGTGCTGCACGCATGGATCGTCACCGCGCTGAACCCCAAGGGAATCGCATTCTTCATCGCCTTCCTGCCGCATTTCATCGCGCCCGGCGCGCCGATCGCGCCGCAGCTCGTGCTGATGGGTGTCACCTTCGTGGTCCTCGCCATCGTCAATGCGATGGCCTATGCGTGGCTTGCCGCGGCGGTGCGCGGACAGGTGCGCAAGCCCGCAACGCTGCGGCTCATCAACCGCATCAGCGGCAGCGTGCTGATCGGCGCGGGTCTGATGACCGCGATGGTGCGCCGCGCGACCGCCTGAAACGCGTCTGCGTGAGGGTCGCGTCACCAGCCTCCCCCCGTCGAACGCCGGCCGCCGCGCAGGTCAGCCAGTGCCTGGTTGGCGTTCGCGAGCGGTTATCCGGTGACCGCAATCCGCACCCCGGCCCTTGCTACCGGTGGCGGGAATTCCAGCCCGTCGCGCCGGATGGGACTTGTGACGCAATTTACATCAATCGCGTCGCGGCTATGATGAGCAAGACATGTGACCGGTGCGCCGGCGCGAGAACGTAGGGCGGGCGGGAGCGACGCAATGGCAGATACATCCAAGCCCGGCAATTCCGGTTCAGGAAAATCCGGCTCCGGCAATGGCGCGGATCTGTTGCGCGACGAGCCGCACCACATGCTCGCGGAATTGCGGCACGATCCGGATGCCATCCACCACCTGTTCGAGACCGGCGAGTTTCCCTACGCCACGAAGATGCGCCGCAAGGCCTATGAAAAGCGCAAGGCCAAGCTCCAGGTCGAGCTGCTGAAGGCGCAGAAGTGGATCAAGGAATCGGGCGAGCGGGTGGTGATCGTCTTCGAGGGGCGGGATGCCGCCGGCAAGGGCGGTGCGATCCGGCGCTTCATGCAGCACCTCAATCCGCGCGGCGCGAATGTCGTCGCCCTGCCCAAGCCCACGGAACGCGAACGCACCCAGTGGTATTTCCAACGCTATGTGGAGCATCTGCCGGCGGCGGGCGACATGGTGCTGTTCGACCGCTCCTGGTACAACCGCGCCGGCGTCGAGCGGGTGATGGGATTCTGCGAGCCGGGCGAGTACCTGGAGTTCATGCGCCAGTGCCCGCAGTTCGAACGCATGCTGGTGCGCGACGGCATCCACCTGTTCAAATACTGGTTCGCGATCAACCAGGCCGAACAGCTGCGCCGCTTCAAGGCCCGCAAGCGCGACCCGCTAAAGCGCTGGAAGCTGTCGCCCATCGACATCGCCTCCCTGGACAAGTGGGACGCCTACACCGAAGCCAAGGAGGCGATGTTCTTCTACACCGACACCGCCGATTCCCCCTGGACCGTCATCAAGGGCGACGACAAGAGGCGCGCCCGGCTGAACTGCATCGAGCACTTTCTCAACGCGCTGCCCTACCCGGAAAAGTCAACCGACGTCGTGGGCGAACCCGACCCGCTGATCGTCGGCGGCACGGAGCACGAGATCGGCACGGATTCCGGTATCCTAACCAAGGCCCTACCTCCGAGCCTGCGGCGCCAGGACGAGCCGGATCAGATCGACCGCTGATTGACTCGTTTCGACAGCTCGGCGGCACTTTCCTTGCGCTCGGAGTAGCGCTCCACGAGATAGTCGGCGCGGCCGCGCAGCAGCACGGTGAACTTGACCAGTTCCTCCATTACATCGACGACGCGATCGTAGTAGCTCGACGGCTTCATCCGGCCGTCCTCGTCGAACTCCAGATAGGCCTTGGCAACCGACGACTGGTTGGGGATTGTCACCATGCGCATCCACCGGCCGAGCACGCGAAGCTGGTTGACCGCGTTGAACGACTGCGAGCCGCCGGAGACCTGCATCACCGCCAGGACCTTGCCCTGGGTCGGCCGCACGGCGCCTAGCGCCAGCGGAATCCAGTCGATCTGCGCCTTCATGATGCCGGTCATCGCGCCGTGGCGTTCGGGCGAACACCAGACCTGCGCCTCCGACCACATCACCAGATCGCGCAAGTCCTGCACCTTGGGATGGTGCACCGACGCATCGTCGGGCAGCGGCAGGCCGGACGGATCGAAATGCCGGGTCTCGGCGCCGAGACGGCGCAATATCCGCGCCGCTTCCTCATTCACCAGCCGACTGTAGGAGCGCTCGCGCAGCGACCCGTGCAGCAGCAGGACGCGCGGCTTGTGGGTCACCTCCGGGACGTGGAACAGCCGCTCCTCGTCGATCGCGCGAAAGCAGGCATC
>JBFHII010000219.1:0-5465 GCA_041596535.1 Breoghania sp.
ACCGGAATGCCCGGCAGAGGCCATCCTGCCGGACACCGACGACGGGCTCGAGAAATGGCTGACGGTCAACGCCGAGTACGCGGTGAAATGGCCGAACATCACGGTCAAACGGGACGCGCCGCCTAACGCGAAAGAGTTCGACGGCGAGCCGGGCAAGTTCGAAAAATACTTCTCACCGGAACCCGGCCAGGGCGACTGACCGGCGATCGGACGTCCCGCCGGCGCGGGCTGCGATCATCGGCTTCGCGGCGCCTCCGGGCACGGGAATCAGCCTGCGGTCCCGCAACCGGTAAGCCCTGCCGGGATGCGCCGCAACGCAATTTCTGCGGCAGCGCACCATCGCGGCTACGCCCCGTCTCGGCGCCCTGAAGAAGTGGGTTCCGCTGGTAGGGGCTCAACCGGCGCGGCGCCGGAAACCTCAGTGATTTCACGGATATGGCGGAGGTGCGCGAACCAGCGACGCGCCAAGGAACCCGCACGAAGTTCCGCTGCGGAAACCGGCGCCGATTAACGAATTTACGACGGATCCTTTGAAAACCGCCAATTTTGTGCTATATTCATAAACCTAGTGACACCGTATCGGAATAATTCCTACCCGGCGGAGGTAATTGGTCGCTGCCCTCTAAGGTCGCTGTCCTGCTATCGACAACCCGTGTCGATGTGCCTGTGTCAATGACGCATCATCGATTTTCCAAGACCTGGCTGACAGGCACCGACCTTTCGGAGCCTTGTAACAGGTATTGGCTGGCAAGGTCCAGCCATCCGGGTCGAACAGATGTGTATCGAACAGGCGTATCGCGAACATGCGGCCAGACGGTAGCACCCGGCTGACAACAACGACAGACACAACCGCGACCAGACCGGCCGGAGACACCACAATCGACCATCCTCAGGCGCACAACCGTCCGACCCCGATCTGCTGCCGCAAGCGGCATCTGCTTCACACGGAAGCGGCACGGGGATGGATGCGCCTGTCACACTCACAGAAGCGCGCCGCAGCGCGCCTCTTCAGCGGCCTCCTGGGGAGGCCGGCAACTGCGCAGGAGTAAGCAAGCGTATGGCCACACCCGCAAAGAAGACCGCGCAGCGTCAGGGTTTCAAGACCGGCGAGCACATTGTCTATCCGGCGCATGGCGTCGGCCAGATCACCGCCATTGAAGAACAGGAAGTCGCCGGCCACAAGCTCGAATTGCTGGTCATCAACTTCGAAAAAGACAAGATGACCCTTCGCGTTCCGGTCGCAAAGATCGCGTCTGTCGGGATGCGCAAGCTCGCCGACACCGACACGGTCAAGAAGTCCCTGGCGACCGTCCGCGGCCGCCCGCGCATCAAGCGCACCATGTGGAGCCGCCGGGCGCAGGAATACGAAGCCAAGATCAACTCCGGCGACCTGATCTCCATCGCTGAAGTCGTGCGCGATCTGTACCGCTCCGACACGCAGCCCGAGCAGTCCTACTCCGAGCGCCAGCTCTATGAAGCGGCTCTGGACCGGATGGCCCGCGAAATCCAGGCGCTCAACAAGTCGACCGAGACCGAGGCGATCCGCGAGATCGAGCAGAACCTCGCCAAGGCGCCCAAGCGCGGCGGTGCCAAGGATGCCGAGAGCACCGAGGCAACCGACGACGCCACGGAGACCACGGGCGACGGCGACGCCTCCCGTGAGGAAGCCGCATAAGCCGGCGCCTTCCGCCTCCAGAAAGTCAGCAATCAAGGCCCGGCACCCGCCGGGCCTTTTTTGTGACTGCGACCACCCGGGAACCGCCGCGCCCTCTCACACACACTTGAGTTGTGCCACCCGCGCACCCGCTCTAATGATTCAAGGGTGATCGCTTCGCGCAGGTTCGCGGACGGAGCATGCCGAACCGCCTCTCCAATATCGATCCGGCACACCGATCCGGCGCATCGGACCTGCTTCGCGCAGCGCGGAGAGGAAAGCCATGCGGCAGCCGGTCAGTCTCCGGCGCCAATTCGTCCGCAAGGCGATGCAGGCGCCCTATCTCGCCCGTGAGGAAGAGCATGCGCTCGCCCTGCGCTGGCGCGACAATCGTGACACTGCCGCGCTCGACCGGCTGACCCTGGCGCACATGCGCCTCGTCATCGCCCTCGCCTCGCGCTTCCGCGGCTTCGGCCTGTCGATGAGCGACATGATCCAGGAGGGCAGCGTCGGGCTCATGGAAGCCGCCGCCCGTTTCGAACCCGACCGCGAGGTGCGTTTTTCGACCTACGCGAGCTGGTGGATTCGCGCCTCCATCCAGGATTACATCCTGCGCAACTGGTCCATCGTGCGCGGCGGCACGTCCTCGACCCAGAAGGCGCTGTTCTTCAACCTTCGGCGGCTGCGTGCGCGTCTGTCCACCGGCGCTGTGCCCATGTCCGGTCCCCAGCTCTATCGCGAGATCGCGGAAGCCGTCGGCGTCAAGCCGGCCGACGTCGAGCTGATGAATGCGCGCATGTCGGGTCCCGATGCCTCGCTCAACGCCCCGCTGTCCGATCCGGACGGTGCCGGGTCGGACCGGCAGGAGTTCCTGGTCTGCGACCGGCCCCTTCCGGACGAAACCGTCGGCGAGACGATCGACCAGGAACGCCGGCGGCGATGGCTGCATCGGGCGCTCGAGGTGCTGAACGAACGGGAATTGCGAATCGTGCGCGAACGCCGACTGAGCGAGGACGGCGTCACCCTGGAAACCCTGGGCCGCCGGCTCGGCATTTCCAAGGAACGGGTCCGCCAGATCGAAGCCCGGGCGCTGGAAAAACTGCGCGCGGCCCTGCAAGGCGACCTGCCGGCCTTCCGCTGACCGCTCCCGTGAAACGTCTTGCTAGTCCACCACCAGCTTCACGGCCATGCCGGGGCGCAGCCGGTCATTGCTGTCCACCGCGTTGAGCACCGAGAACAGCTCCACGCGGCGGGACGGATCGACTCCGCTCATCCGCCGGGCAAGATCGTGCACCGTCTCGCCGGCCCGCACCGTCTCGATGCGGATCGACAGCGGCTGCAACCGCGCCCGCTCGGTCGGGCTCAACTGGCGGAAACTTGCCAGCGTCCGCTCGAACACGTCGGAGAAGCTGGCCGACGGCTCGCGGCTCGCGACAATGAAGCGGTACGCCGTCTGGCCGAGACGCACCACGCCGATGCGGAAGGTCCAGCCCTCCGCCAGCGCGCTGGCGGTGACCGCCGGCAGGCCGTTGACGGGGGTGCTGCGGATGCTGCGCTCGATCAGGCCGTTGATCCAGCCGGAGCGCAGGTAATCCTGCAGATTGTCGTCCTCCGCCAGCTCGGCGCCGTCGAAGCGTAGCGCCGCGCCCTTGCCGTTGCTGGCCAGCACCGCCTGCGGCGAATTCTCCAGCACAAACCCCTTGGGCACGGTGAAGCCGATGCCCAGTGCCTTGTGCAGGAAGGAGCGGCCACGGATGAAGCCCTGCAGCGGATCGTCGCCATACAGCATGCCGGAGAGATGCGGCAGATACTCGTCGCGGTCGCTGGGCACGGCGCCGGGCGCACCGATCTCGCGCGCCGCCTTGACCGCCCGCGCCACCCGGTCGGGCGTCGCGGGATGGGTGGACAGGAAGTCCGGTGCGGTCTGCACGTCGTCGCGCGCGCTGGCGAAATCGGCGAAGCGGCCCATGCTTTCCAGGAACCGCGAGGCCGCGTAGGGATCATAGCCGGCGCGGGCCAGCGTGCGGACGCCGACCGCATCCGCCTGCAGTTCCTGCACCTGGGTGAAGCGCGCCAGCGACAGTTGCGACGACAGCACCGCCTCGCGCGCCGCATCGGGATCGCGCACCACATTGGAGACGACGCGGCTGACGAGCGCTGCCGCCTCCTCGCGCTGCTGACGCGCATTGGCGTGGCGCGCGGTGACATGCGCCATCTCGTGCGCCAGCACCGCCGCCAGCTCGGAGCTGTCGTTGGCCAGCGCCAGCAGCCCCCGGGTGGCATAGAGATAGCCGCCGGGCAGCGCGAAGGCATTGACGGTGGGCGAGTTCAGGATGGTGACATTGTAGCCCTGCGACGGATCCTCGGAGGCCGCCACGAGCCGGCCCACCGTGCTGGCGATCACCGCCTCGGCGCGCTTGTTGTTGTAGACCCCGCCGTAACGGGCCACCACGCGCGGATGCTCGCGCGCGCCGATGGCCGCGTCGGGGTCCTGGAAAAAGGCGCCCGACCCGCCGTTGACCAGGGAAACCTTGCCGGAAGAGGTGAGCTGGCAGCCGGCGAGAACGGCAGCGCACAGGCCCAGCACGCTCCAGCGCGCGAGCGTGCGCACGCGCGATCCGTCGCCGAACACGCGCCGGGTCCAAGCCATTTCCGCGCTGATGACCGTTGTTTCACTCACGCCCGTCAACCACCTCGATCTCGCCGGGCCGCCTCACGTCCATGGCCGCGCCGTTCCATTCGCGCAGCCACCCGCGCACCCGGACCAAATGACCTTTCAGGCCAATCGGGTGCCGCCCCGCTGCCGCGAAGCGCTGCACATCGCTTGCACGCACTGTTACCGTGAAATCGGTGCTCCAGTCGCGCCCAAAATTCAAATAGTGAGTGGATTTCGTTTCGCCAACCGAGATCACCCGTCCGGCAACGATCCGCCACCCTCCCGCGGCTTCCGCAAGCGCGGGGTCGTTCGCCCGCAGCACCCGGTTTTCCGGGTTCCGCCACAGCCCGCGCCGCGCCGCGCGCGCACGGATTTCGCGCCCGTACAGCGCGTCGATGCAGGCGACCGGACCATCACCCGGCATGACCACCGCCAGCCCCTGTTCGACCATCAGGCCGGACACCCACACATCCGCGTGATCGGCCGCTGCCCCCGCGCCGGTTGAAGACTCGCCCACCACCGGTTCGCCGACCGGATGGTCGCCCGGCAGCGCCCGCACATGCGCCACCATGCGGCCCCAGCGATCGGGCGTTTTTGAGGCGGCATAGAGCATCAGCGCCCGACCGGTCCGCAAAACCGTCTCATCCGCCCAGGCCTCACCGGAGGCGCCGGTGACCGGCTCGCGATCCGACGCCGTGCCGGGGCCGATGTCGGCCAGCCGCACCGCCCGCCCGTCGTCGAGCCGCAGCACCTGTGCGCTTTCGACCGCCGCCAGCCGCGCGGGCTGCCCGGTCTCGCCGCAGGCCTGCGGCATGCCCGCGTGCGCCAGGGTCACGGTGAGTGCCAGAAGCACCGGCACCACCAGACAGGCAGCCGCCTGCGGCGCACGCGTCGCGCATCGCGCTCCGGGCCTGTTTTCGTATCCGGCCGCCGATCTGATCACACCGAGAGACCCCCTCACCCGCCTCGCGGGGCATGCCCGCTTAGCGGAAACGCCGCGCGGACGGACTGGTTCCCCGCACCTGCCAATTCACTTGCGCCGGGGCTCACACGGCAGGACATGCGACAGCGCGCGCTGCCTGCCAGCGCCGTGGTAGCCGCGCCAAAGGGCAATTCCAAGGCAAGCCCGCGCGCGTCTCGCACAATCCCCCAGGC
>JBFHII010000220.1:0-5462 GCA_041596535.1 Breoghania sp.
GCTTCTCCGTCTCGTAGAAGGTCAGATAGCCCTTCCAAAGGGCTGCCCACTGGTCGTGGTCGGCGGGCTGCAGGGGACGGATGGTGAGGGCGTTGATCATTCAGCAACTCTCTGTCGTCATTTCGATTTCAACGAACACACTACCCGGGATTTCCGCGAACGACAGATCTCAATCGTCCTTTTCCTTCAAGACGGATCATGGAGAACAGCGCAGTGCCCTCAAGGGTCTTGCAAGGTTCGAAGACGCTCATCCGGCATCGGTTTCGGTGAAATTCGGCCAGTTCGGCGGCGCGCCGAGCTCCAGCACGTTGCCGTCGGGATCGTTGAAATAGAGGCTGGTGCCGCCCGCGGGCCAGACCACCTCGGAGGTGATCGGCACGCCGCAGGCGCCCAGGTGTGCCCGCCATGCATCCACGTCACGCGCGGCGATCTTGAAGGCGAAATGGCTCGGGCCATCGCTGTGGTGGCCCGGAATCACGCCGCCGGGCGTCTCGATGTCCTCGCGCGTGTTGCCGCGCAGAAAGACCAGCAGCACCTCCCCGTGCGCGGCGTCATAGGCCGACAGCCGGTCACCGGCCACCATGCGCGGCAGGCCGAGAATGCCGTTGTAGAAGTCATGCGCGACATCGAGATCCGCCACATAGACGGAGGTTTCCAGAATGCCGCCAATCTTCGGCGCCTGCGCCATCGCTGCGCTGAATCCCCGTTTCCGCTCAACTCACTTTGGCGTTCAACCGGTCAAGCCGCAAGCGGTCACGGTCGTCCGTCAGCCGCCAAACGCCGCCCATCACCGCGCCCAGCACTCCCAGCCCCGTGGCACCGCCGATCAGGAACATGATCAGCACCTGATATTTGACCGCCTCGGAAGGATCTGCGCCCGCGAGGATCTGCCCGGTCATCATCCCCGGCAGCGAAACGATCCCCGTCGCGGCCATGGAGTTGATGATCGGCATGAAGCCCGAACGGATGGCCCGCCGCGACAGGGTCCGCATCGCCTCCCAGCGGGTGTGTCCCAGCAACAGCCGTGCCTCCACGGCGCGGGCATCCCGCACCGTGCTTTCCACCAGCGTGTCGAGCCCGAGGCTGATCCCGGTCATGGCATTGCCGAGGATCATGCCGAACATCGGCAGCAGGAAGCGCGGCGCATACCACGGATCCGCCTGGATCTGCGTCGTGAGCGCCACCGCCATGACGATGCCCCCCGCGAAAAGGATGTTGGTCGCGCCCAGCCCATACCCCCATGGACCGGACAGCCTGCGCGACTGACGCGCCCAGACCTCGCGCGCCGCCAGCAACACCATCACCAGCGCCACGCCCAGTGTCAGCCATAGCGAGCCGATCGAGAAAATCCATTTCAGCGCTACTCCGACGAGCAGCAACTGCACCGTCATACGCGACGCCGAGATGACCAGCGAGCGCGTGATGCCCAACCGCAGCAGCACCGAAAGCACCGCGTTGAGCACCAGGAAGCTCGACGCCCAGGCGAGATCGGAATATTCCAGCGGATGATAGCCGGTCATGCCGCGCCCTCGAGCCGTCCGTCCGCGACCATGAGGTGACGCGTAGCGAGTCGCTGCGCCTGATCCGCGTCATGGGTCACCAGGAGGACCGCGCCGCCGGCGTCGCGGAACCGCTGCAGCCGCGCCTCCACCGCCACACGCGCCTCGGCATCCAGCGCGGATGTCGGCTCGTCCAGCAAGAGCACATCGGGTCCGCCAGCCAGTGCGCGGACAAGTGCGAGCCGCTGGCGTTCGCCGGTCGACAGGCGATCCACCTGCCAGTCCAATGCCTCGGGCGGCAGGCCAAGCGCCGCGAGTTCGGCTGCGGGATCTGCCTTGGCGGGGAAATGGTCGCGCACATGGTCGTCCCACCAGCCGCTTTCCGCGGGCACGAAGGCCACCTTGCGCCGCCAACGCGATGCCGGCATCGCGCGCCGGTCCTGCCCGCCGCACAGCACCAGCCCCTCATTGGGGTCGAGATCCGCGATCGCACGCAACAGGCGGGACTTGCCGGAACCGGACGCGCCGCGCACCACGACGCAGTCCCCCGCGGAGACTTCGAGCGAGGCGGCGCGCACGCCAAGCCCCTCCAGGTCCGTGACAGAAAGATCCATGTGTGCCCTCCCGCCGGTTGCGCTATCGCGCCCCGGCACGATGCCGGATCAGCCCAGGCCGAACCACCAGGCCGCAAGCCCGAGGAAGGCAAAGAAGCCCACCACGTCGGTAATGGTGGTCAGAAACACGCCCGAGGCCAGTGCCGGGTCGATTCCCAGCCGGTCGAGCAGCAGCGGAATCAGGATACCGGCGGCACCGGCGGCCACCATGTTGATGATCATCGCCGCGCCGATCACGCCGCCGATGTGAAGGCTCGAGAACCAGAGCCCCGCCAGCACACCGATGACCACCGCGAACATCACGCCGTTGAGGAACCCGACCGCCGTTTCGCGCACGATGATGCGCGCCGAATTGTGGGTGTCGAGTTCGCGTGTCGCGAGCGCGCGCACGGCCACCGTCATCGTCTGCGTGCCAGAGTTTCCGCCCATGGAGGCGACAATCGGCATCAGGATCGCCAGAGCCACCATCTGCTCGATGGTCGCGTCGTAAAGGCCGATCACCAGCGAAGCGAGAACGGCGGTTCCGAGATTGAGCAACAGCCACATGAAGCGGCCCTTCAGCGTATCCAGGATCGTGTCGGATATCTCCGCGTCGCGCACACCGGCAAGACCGAGAATATCCTCTTCAGCCTCCTCGTGGATGACGTCGACGATGTCATCGACGGTCAGCACGCCGACCAGCCGTTCCGCGTCATCGACAACGGCCGCCGATACCAGGTTGTATCGCTGGAACAGGCGCGCGACCTCTTCCTGGTCTTCGGTCGCCTTCACCGGGTGGCGGGTGTCCGCCATGATCGAGGAAATGGTCTCGCCGCGCTTGGTGCGCAGCAGCCGGTCCAGCGCAACCGCGCCCTGAAGCCGGAACGCGGGATCGATGACGAAAATCTGGTAGAACTCGTCCGGCAGGTCGTCGGCCTCGCGCATGTAGTCGATGCTCTGGCCGACGGTCCAGAACGGCGGCACTGCGATGAAGTCGGACTGCATGAGCCGGCCGGCGCTGTCCTCGGGATAATCGAGAGCCCGGCGCAGCGACATCTGCTCGGCCTGCGGCATCTGGCCGAGAATCTCTTCCTGCGCCTCCTCCTCGAGGTCTTCGAGAATGTAGACGGCGTCATCGGATTCCAGATCGCCGATGCCTTCGGCGAGCTCGGCGGACGGCATGTCTTCCAGCAGGCGGGCGCGAATCGAATCGTCGACTTCGGTCAGAACCGCGAAATCGAAATCGTCGCCCATCATCCGGATGAGTGCCTGGCGGCTCTCCGGATACAGCGCCTCGATCAGGTCTCCGAGGTCGGCCTCGTGCAACCCGCTGCACAGAACGTTGATGACCTCGGCATCGTTGCGATCAAGCGCATCCTCGACCGCATCAACGAACGCGCGCACGACATGGCCCTCGTCGTCACGCAGGCGCAACGGCTCAAGCTCGGTCTCGGCGGTCGTGTCGGTCTGGGTTTCTGCCAAGGTCGTCTCCCGCGCACAGCGCAATCCCGCCTGCCGGTCGGCAAGCAATATCCGGCGTGATCCCGATTCAATGACGAGTGTTGAAGCATATTATTATCGGGATAATGACGCCATTGAGCCGGAAGGCGCCGCGCAGCATCCATTTGTCGCAAAAGCCTGCGGGCTGGTCTCGAAAGCGACATTCCCGGGAGCGTTTCCGGGAATCGAGCGCGCTCGGAGACACGGCAGGCCGCCCGGACACATGCGTGCCACCGAACCCATCCAGTGCATGGAAACTACGGGATTCTCTTCGTTTGGGAAACACGAAGCATGCGCATTGCTTCGGACATAAAAAAACGGCGGCCGATGGCCGCCGTCTTTTTCAATCCATCATCCCTGCCCGGCATCAGCCGGATGAGAGAATGGTGCGGTCGAGAAGACTCGAACTTCCACGGGTTTTACCCCACAGCGACCTCAACGCTGCGCGTCTACCAATTCCGCCACGACCGCTTGAACCGGCATCGACCCGATACCGGCGGAGCACCATGTATCAAATCGATCAGGGCCATACAAGAGGCCTCAGGACGAATTCAGAGTCTGTCGTCATCTGTCTGTGGACGATACTCCGGCCCGCGCAACAGAAGCTGTGTCACCGAGATGCCGATGCGCTCTCCGCGCAGCACCACCTCGCCGCGCGCCACGGGCGTGTTGTTGGCCAGAATTTGCACGTCGTCGTCTTCGGACGTATTAAGCTCGATCACAGCGCCGCGGCCCATGCGCAGCAACTGGTGGATCGGCATCACCGCCGTGCCCAGCACAACGGATATTTCAACGGATATGCTGTCGAGGTTGCTCATAATGCGGAATCGGAACTCCCAAGCCGTGCGCCACTTCGATCGATCCGGCAGGCACAGACCGTGATGGTTAACGAAACCTTGCCCGTCAAGCGTTACCCAATGGTTAACAGGCGTTAACAAACATGCAGCATTCGCGCGATTCCCTACGCACCGCCATGCATCCCCGTGACGGTTCGCCGCCGGTCGACTGGCGGATCAGCGACGAACCGGTCGCCTATCCCGATGCCGTTGCCCGGATGGAATCGCTGGTGGCGCAAATCGCGGATGGCACGGCGCGCGAACAGGTGTGGCTTGTCGAGCACCCGCCGATCTACACCGCGGGCACAAGCGCGGACGAAGCGGATCTGCTGACACCGAAGCGCTTTCCCGTGCACCACACCGGGCGCGGCGGCCAGTACACCTATCACGGCCCCGGTCAGCGGGTTGCCTACGTGATGCTGGATCTCAAGCGCCGCCAGGCAGACGTGCGCGTCTTCGTGGCGGCACTCGAGGCCTGGCTGATCGCCACCCTTTGGGCCTGTCACGTGCGTGGCGAACGGCGCGAGGATCGCGTCGGCGTCTGGGTCCGACGGCCGGACAAGGGCGCCGATGTGGAAGACAAGATCGCCGCCATCGGCATACGCCTGCGCAAATGGGTGACGTTTCACGGAATCAGCCTGAACGTGGATCCGGATCTGGAACATTTTTCCGGCATCGTCCCCTGCGGCGTGCAGCAACACGGCGTGACGAGCCTCGTCGATCTCGGCCTGCCCCTGACCATGCCCGACGTCGACATGCTGCTGCGCGCGGAATTCGAGACGATTTTCGGTCCCACGCAGAATCTCTGACGCGAGACACGCCGCCTACCGCCGGCTCACTCCGTCGGCAGCACGTCGAACGGGCCAGTGACGACACCCGCCTCTCCGAGGATCCGAACCTTATCGACCCGCGCCCAGTCTGGCCCCTGCCTGCAGGCCGCGAGCATCGCGTCGATCACCTGCGGTGTGCCGCTGAACACGGCTTCAACCGCGCCACTGGTGCGGTTGCGCACCCAGCCGGAAAGTCCCATCGCC
>JBFHII010000221.1:0-5452 GCA_041596535.1 Breoghania sp.
GCTGGGCCTCGCGCCGCTGGATCTGCTGCGCCTTGAGCTTCAAGAACCGGCACCGCGACGTGATGGGCACGGGCTACACGGAACTGTTCTTTCTCGACGAGCCCACGGCACTGGCGGCCGGACACCGGCCGTGCTTCGAGTGCCGCCGCGCCGATGCCTCTGCCTTCGCCACATGCTGGGCTGAGACGCACGGCCTGGATGCCGCTCCGTCGGCCGACGAGATGGACAAGGTGCTGCATGCCGAACGCACGGACGATGCCCGCTACCGCCGGCTCGATGCCGCAGCCGTTGCCGGCCTGCCAGATGGCGCGATGATCGCGATGCGACCTTCCCGCGACGACCCCAGCCCCCTCCCCGCCGCGGCCCTGGCGCTCCGCGGCGCCTCCGCATACCCCTGGACGCCACATGGCTACCGCGACCCGCGTCCGCGCAGCACGATCGGCGCTGCATGGTTGCTCACGCCGCCGGCCACCTGTGCCGTGCTCAAGGCCGGCTTTCGCCCGCGCTGGCATCCCGGCGGGCAAGGCTGAGCCACCAGCCTCCCCATCCATTCATCACGAAGACTGATCGATCCGATCAGAAATATTCTCTGGACTGAACAGTCGAACCCGCCGATCCTTGACGCCTTCCAATGGCGGCACAGTCGCCCCTCCGGCTTGCCCGGACTGCCTGAGCCAGCATCTTTTCAATGCCACACGCGGGCTGTCATCCGGCCCCTATTCAAAGCATCAACGTTCCATGACGATTGCATCTCCGCCCCCTTCCGCGACACCCCGCATGGTTCTGTCCTCCGCGCGGACGTCCACGATGACGCCTGGCGATTTCGGTCTCTACGCGCTGGTGCTGTTTTCCTGGGGTACGAGCTGGGTTGCGTTGAAAATGCAGGTGGGCGTCGTTGCGCCGGAAGTCTCGGTGTTCTGGCGCTTCCTGATCGCATCCGGCCTCATGATGGCCTGGGCGGCCATGTCGCGACGCCGGCTGAGGTTTCCGATCAGCGACCATATCCGCTTCGCCGGCCTCGGCGGGATGATCTTCTCGACCAACTTCGTGCTGTTCTACTACGGCGCAATGCACCTGCCCTCCGGCCTCCTGTCGGTTGTGTTCTCGCTCACCTCGATCATCAACCTGCTGTTCGCCGCACTGATCTTCCATCAGGGGATTTCACGGCGGGTGCTGATCGGCGGCATCCTCGGAGCCTGCGGCATCGCGCTGATGTTCTGGCCGCAGATCGCCGGAACGACGATCAATCACGACGCCGTCGTCGGCCTCGGATACTGCGTCGCCGGCACGGTTTCCTTTTGCCTGGGCAACATGCTGTCGGCATCCAACCAGGCACGCGGCCTGCCCGTCGTCTCGGCCAACGCCTGGGGCATGGTCTACGGCGCGGTGTTTCTGGCACTCTTCGCCAGCATCAAGGGTGTTCCCTTCATCATCGAGATGACCCCGGCCTACATCGGCAGCCTGGCTTGGCTGGTGGTGTTCTCGACCGTGCTGGCCTTTGCCTGCTACCTGACCCTTCTGGGACGCATCGGCTCGGCCCGCGCCGGATACGCCACCGTGATGTTTCCGATCGTCGCGCTGGCAATCTCAACGGCCGTCGAGGGCTATCAGTGGACGCCGGGCGCGCTCGCGGGCCTGCTGTGCGTGCTCACCGGCAACCTGTTCGTGCTCACGCGCGGACGCCGCGCACGGCAATAAGCCGCCGGGGCCTCCCGCCTCCATGCCCTTGCTGCGGCACAACAGATAGCGCGAGACCGGACGCCGGCGCCCCGCAGGCTTAAAAGCAGCGAAGCGGCCACCCGACTTTGTAATTGTACATACGGACAATCCGGTAAGACCTTAGATAAATTTCCGCCACGCAAATGTTTACGATCAGTTAACCTGGCATTTATATTGTCAAATATCCGATCACCGGAAACCATTTTCAATAATCTCATACCGAGTTGCGGCAATGGGTGCAGTTCTAAGCTGTATTACCGACAATCATATCCTTTGGGTCTTGGCTATCGCGGTGGTCGTCAGCGTTACCGGCACATGGACGACACTGGTGTTGCTCAGCCAGGCAGACAGGGAGACCGGCCCGCAGCGGCTCGGCTGGTACTTTCTGACCTCGGTCGCCGCCGGCGCATCCAGCTGGTGCACGCATTTCATCGCGATGATCGGCCATACGCCAAAAGTTCCGGTGAGTTTCGATCCCGTTCTGACGATGTTTTCGCTGCTCATCGTTATTGTCGGCACGCTCGTCGGCCTGCTGGTGGCGACCAGTCGCGTCATGCCCGGATCCGCCACTATCGGCGGCGCTATGATCGGCCTGTCGATTGCCGCCATGCACTACACCGGCATGATGGGCTATCATGTCGTCGGCATCGTGGAGTGGAACCGCAGCTTCGTGATCGCATCGGTGGCCCTGGGGATCGTCTTCAGTGCCGCCGCCATGGAGGTCTTGCAGCGCCGCGAAAGCAGGAGGAGCCGGTATCTTGCATGCGCCCTGCTGCTGGCCGCCATTCTCGGCCTGCATTTCACGGGAATGACCGCGCTTCGGATCATGCCGATGGCCTTCACCCAGGAGATCAGCGACCCGGCGGCCATACAGGCCCTCGCCTTCGCGGTCGCGGTCGTGGCCTTGATCATCTTCGGCACCGGACTGACCAGCTACCGCATCGACGTGCGGGTGCACTCCAACTCGCGCCAGCAGCTTCATCAGCTGTCGCGACGCGACACCCTGACCGGGCTTCCGAACAGGGCTGGGTTCATCGACTGTCTCGATCGCAGCCTTGGCCTGGCCGACGAGACCGGCGGCCAGATGGCGCTGGTATCGATCGATCTGGATCGCTTCAAGGAAATCAACGATACCCATGGGCACCATTTCGGGGATGAGGTCCTGCGCGTCGTCGCCCGGAGGATCGAGCATTCACTCGGCGAGGGCGACCGGGCTGCCCGGCTCGGCGGCGACGAATTCGCCGCCATCCGCCGGTTTGAAGACCAGGCCGAGCTTGCCGGGTACGTGGAGCGGCTCGGCGACACGCTGGCGGCGCCCATCCGGATCAACGGTTCGGAAATTGCCGCCTGCGCGAGCCTCGGCATCTGCACCTATCCCGACCACGCCGCGTCCAGCGAAAGCCTCGTGAACAATGCCGGCCTGGCGATGCAGTTCGCCAAACGCGAAAAGGCGGGAAAGGTTTCCTTCTACAATCCGTCGATGGGCGACGCACACCGCAATCGCAGACTGCTCGTCCAGGATCTCGGCCACGCCATCGCCAACAATGAACTGCACGTCTACTACCAGGTTCAGGCCTCCCTCACGACCGGCGACATTCGGGGCTTTGAGGCCCTGTTGCGCTGGACGCATCCGCGCTACGGCAATGTCCCGCCGTCCTCGTTTATCCCGCTGGCCGAAGAGACCGGACTCATCCTGCCGATCGGCGAATGGGTCCTGCGGCAAGCCTGTGCCGACGCCGTGACCTGGCCGGTACCGTGCAAGCTGGCGGTCAATCTCTCGCAGGCGCAGTTTTCCCACGCCGACCTGCCGAAACTGGTACACGAGATTCTCTGGGAAACCGGATTTCCGGCGAACCGGCTGGAACTGGAGCTTACCGAGACGACCATCATGCAGGACAGGGCTCGAGCCCTGCACATGCTGCGCCAGATCAGGAGCATCGGCGTTTCCATCGCGCTTGACGATTTCGGAACCGGCTATTCGTCGCTGGAAATCCTGGGCTCGTTCCCCTTCGACAAGATCAAGCTCGACCGCTCGTTCATGGCCAATATCGAAACCAACCGTCAGTCGAAGGCCATCCTGCGGGCCATTCTCGCGCTCGGGCACAGCATCGACATCCCGGTTCTCGCGGAAGGCGTCGAAACCCGCTCGCAGCTCTCCATCCTGCAGGCAGAAGGCTGCGACGAGGCCCAGGGTTATCTGTTCGCGCGTCCCACCCCGACCCCTCTTTTTGACCCCTTCGACGCTCTGACGTCGCCCGCGCCAAGCAACGGGCACACGCTGTCGGAGCCATCGCTCCGCGATCCCGGGAGCCACCGGAACCGGCGCGCATCGTCAGTCGCCTAGGGTCCAACGCAAAGGTCCGACCGCGCTATTCCGCGGCAACCCGCAGCGCGATGTTGCCGATGGACGCCACGATGTGGTCGCACAGGGCGTCATGCACCGGCTCATGGGCGCGCGGCGAGCGCAGCAATGCGATGTCGCATTCAGGCAGCGGCGGCATGCCGTCCCGCTCGTCGAGGACACGCAGATCCGGCCGCAGGGCGCTATCGGCCATCACGGTAATGGCAAGGCCCGCGCGCGCGGCCGCGGAAAGCACAGCCGAATTGCCACTGGTATAGGCGACGCAATACCGCCGCGCGACGCTGTCGAGCGCGTTCATGGCGGTCTTGCGCCAGGTGCAGGGCTCGCTGGCCAGCGCCACCCACAACGTCTCGTCATTGTGCAGGCAGCGGTCGGGGGCGCCGACCCAGTGCAACCGTTCCCGGCGGATGATGTCTCCCTGGCCAAACGTACCCTCACATGACGTGACGATGCCGACGTCGAGTTCACCGCGGCTGACCTTGTCGGCAACGCTGACACTGCCGATCGCCTCCACCACCACCTCGATGGACGGATTGATGTGTGCAAAGCCCGAGAGCATCTGCGGCAGCAGACGCTCGGCGTAGTCATCCGGCAAGCCGAGCGAGATCCGCCCGACCAGGTCGGGCTCCGAGAACGCCGACAGGGTCTCGTCGTTGAGCCGGATCATCCGGCGGGCATAGTCCTGGAGCCGGTGACCGTTCTCGGTCAGCCGCGACTGGCGCCCGTCGCGCGCGAAGATCGGCTGTCCGACCCGTTCCTCCAGCCGGCGCATCTGCATCGAAACCGCCGATTGCGTCTTGTTCACGGCTTCGGCAGCCCGGGTGAAGCTGCCCAGCTCGGCGATCGCAACGAAGGTGCGAAGCTGATCGATATCAAGGGCATAGGCCATTCGAGACATCTCCCTGGGTGGCTGGATGCGCCATTCATCACGAATTTAAATGATTATACATTAAAAACATTCGTTGGATAGATCAATATGGATCTCGCATAGTCCATACATCGGCATGCCGGAGTTGTTTTCCCGGCATGAACCGATCGCGACAACGACATGATCGACGTGCCGCCAAGCCGCGGCGCATCCACCGGGCGGAGCCTTGACCTCCGCGCCGAACGCTGGAGCTTTGCCATGAACACGACCATTTGCAACGATCACGCCTTGCGCACCGCGAAGGCGGGCGTGCCGCAGCTTGCGGTCCATCTCGTCCACAATGTCTTCGGACGGATCGGCTCGGCCGTGACGAAAGTGTTGGATCTGCACGCGAAACGCCGCTCGGTCGCTTCGCTGAGGCGCCTCGACGCCCATCAGCTTCGTGATATCGGGTTGATGGAAAGCGACCTGGATTTCGTTCTCTCGCGGCCGCTGTCGGAAGA
>JBFHII010000222.1:0-5446 GCA_041596535.1 Breoghania sp.
CGTACTGGTGCAGGTAGGCACCCATGTTCGCGATCAGGTCGACGCGCATGCCGAGAATCCTGCCGTCATCGTCCATCGCCAGTTCGGCGTGGGTGGCATTGTCGCGGCCGTGGGCGTCGGAAATGAAATGGTCCATGCGCTCGCCGATCCACTTGACCGGTCGGCCGAGGCGCCTGGCGGCCACGCAGACCAGCGGATACTCGCGGTAGACGAACATCTTGGTGCCAAACCCGCCGCCGACATCCGGCGTGACCACGCGCATCTGTGCCGGGTCGATCTTGAGGATCTTGCCGGCCACGATGTCGCGCACGCTGTGTCCGCCCTGGGTGCCGACAGTCAGCGTGAAGCGCCCGCTTTCGCTATCGAACTCGGCGATACAGCCGCGCGTATCCATGTAGTTGGAAACCAGGCGATTGTTGACGACATCGATGGCGCTGAACCTCGTCGCCCTGGCGAAGGCCGCGTCCGTCTTGTCCTTGTCGCCCTGGCCGAGCTCGAACGCCTGGTTCGAACCGGTGTCCGGCCACACAAGCGGGGCGCCCTCGTCAAGCGCCTGACCGGTCTCGATCACCACGGGACGTGTATCGTAGTCGATTTCGAGGAGCTCTGCGGCCGACTTGGCCGCATCCAGGGTGTCCGCGACGATGAAGGCAATCGCATCGCCGACGAAACGAACGGTGTCCGAGCACAGCACCTCATGCGGCGGAACATTGTGCATCGTGCCGTCCACCTGCGGCATCACCGCCATCGTCGGCATCAGGCCCAGCTCGGTGATGTCTTCGGCCGTCAGAACCAGGTGAACCCCCTCGGATTCGGCGGCGGCCTGCTTGTCGACGATCCTGAACGTCGCATGCGGCACCGGCGAACGCACCATGTAGCCGATCAGCGTGCCCTCGGGGGCGACGTCACCGACATAGGTGCCATGCCCGGTGATGAAGGCGGGATCTTCCTTGCGGCGCACCGGCGCGCCGACTCCGAATTTCGCAGGTACCGGTTGGTTCATACGAGTAAGGCCTCTTGAATTGCACTGGATCCGGAAGCGTTCGGACGGAATCGCCGGAGCGCATGAAGGATGTTCGAACATTCCACGCCAGAGCCGGAACCCTGAAATGGCGCGTCCCAACGCCGGCGTTCCGCCCGGCGGACGCACCAGCCGGACTGGCGCACGAGAGAGAAACTCCGCATCCGCGAGGACGCGCGATACGGCGCGGAAACGGGCATGAAAATGGCGATCTGCCGCAACCATAACCAGTTTGCGGGTCAATCGCCATATGGGCATCGGCCGCAGGTGATTTTTTCAGGCGGGTCGCCGCTCGAGGAAAATGCGCCGACGTCTCTGGTCCGGAGCATTATTTTCGCTATGATCCGGACGCGGAGCTCGCCGCCGGTTCGTCCCGGGTCCCACGCATTGTTGCACATTTCGGGGATCGGGACACGATGACCCGTCCCATTGAGAACGCCCAGTACATCCGTGCGCTACGCCCGAGCACGGCCTCCCGCTGAGCCAGGTATCAGAATTCATGACCGACAAAGATCCCACCACGGCGCCAGACGCGGCCGCGGCTCCCAAGCCCGCCCGCAATGCCTCGCACCAGCGCTATCTCAACTGGTGGGCGACCTTGCCCGACAACGCGCGCGGCAGCCTGTGGATCCTTCTCGCTGCCTTCCTGTTCACGATCATGACCGCCTTCATCAAGGTGGTCGGTGAGCGCATCCATGTGACCGAAATTCTGTTGATACGCCAGATCGTCATGACACTTGTGGTGGCCCCGACGATCCTGCGCTCGTTTCCTCAATCGCTGCATACACCGCGCATTGAGTTGCATGGCCTGCGTGTCGTGCTGGCGACGACCGCGATGCTGCTGGGGTTCACCGCCATCATCAAGCTGCCACTGGCCGACGCCACGGCAATATCCTTCGCCAAGAGCTTCTTCGTCACGATATTCGCGATCGTGTTGCTGAAGGAGGTTGTCGGGCTGCACCGCTGGGGCGCGACGATCGTCGGTTTCATCGGCGTGCTGATCATGCTCAACCCGTCGGGCGATTCCGCCATGAGCCTTTACGGCCTGATGGCCGTGGGCGGCGCGGCCTGCGCGGGGCTCGTGATGATCCTGATCCGGCTGATGTCCCGCACGGACAAGCCCGTGACGATCCTCACCTACCAGGCCGTCGGTGTCGGCCTGGTGATGATCGTGCCCGCGGCCTACTACTGGATCACACCCACCTGGGAGGAAGCCGGCTACATGCTGCTGGTCGGCCTGTTCTCCTGGGCGGCGCAGATGTGCAACATCCAGGCGTTCCGCGTCGGGGAGGCAACAGCCATCACTTCGCTCGACTATACCCGCCTGCTCTACGCAACCATCATCGGCGGCGTGTTCTTCGCCCAGTGGCCAGGCGTGCATACGCTGATCGGCGCGGCGGTCATCATCATCGCCTCGCTGTACACGGTGCACCGCGAGGCGCGCCGCAAGAAGGCGCTCGTGCGCGCGCCCGACGGACGGGGATATTCGAACTGACGCGGAACGAAGCCGTCAGATCCCGTTGAAGTGCACCCGGCCGTGACCGGAAATATCGTAGCCACCGAGACTTTCGGCCATCGCGGCGAAAGCCGGCGTTCGACAGAATTCGAACAACCGCTGCAACGGCGGCTCGAACCAGGCCTTGCGCCAGACAAGCAGGTCGTAACGCTCGCGACAAACGGGAACGAAGTCGAGCTGCAGCTGATGGGCCACGGCGGCAAGACCGAGGGCCGCATCGCCGCGCCCGTCGAGAACGGCAAGGGCCGCATCGCGCTCGTCGCGCGCCACCACTCCGCTGGCAAGGCACGCGTCGCCCCCGGAGGCCGCCAGCAGGCGTTCGAGGAGTTTCTGGCTGCCCGCCTTGGGCTGCCGCTGGACGACGCGCGCGCGATGAAGATCGGCCGCACCTTCCAGTCCGAGCGGATTGCCCCTTGCAACGATCAGCCCGCGCTCGCGCCATGCCCACTCGACCAGCGCCACCGGCCGGTATGCGAAGTGTTCCTTCACCGTCGCAACATTCCAGCCCGTGTCGACGCCCGCCTGCGGTCCGTCTTCGGGAATATGCACCCCGGCCGCGATGCCGTCCTGTGCGCCCATCCGTTCCAGCCCGTCGAAGCTGCCATCAAACAGCGACGCCAGTCCGGATCCGGATTCACGCAACGCCCATTCCAGCAACGGATCGTGGCTGCCCAGAACGACGTTGGGCTGCTCCTCGGCAAATCCCTGGGTTCCTCCGCCCGTTCCCGCCTGTTCGATCCAAGCAAGCACCGCCTCACGCGGAAACAGCAACTTGCCGGTTGCGCGTGAATGCGGCACGTCGCCGGTCGCGACCAGATCATAAACCTTGCGTTCCTTGACGCGCAGAAGATCCGCCATTTCCCGTGTGGTCAGATAGATTGGCAAGGATGGCGGAATCGGCTGCAACTGGGACATGGACACCAGACTTGTGAGAAACGGGACAGTAAACCGCAATCGCGGTTCAGTACCGATAGCCTGCGATCGGCGCGAGCGCAAATACCCCGCGCGCTAAGCTTGCGTCTGCTGCCGCTTGAGTTCCTCTTCCTGCACCAGTTCCTTCTTCGACAGCTTGCCCACAAGCGTCTTGGGAAGCTCCGTGCGAAATTCGATCTCGCGCGGCATCTCGATGGTCGACAGGTGGCTCTTGAGAAAGCTCTTCAGATCATCCGCACCGAGCTCCGCGCCCTGCTTCAGCTTGACGAAGGCTTTGGGCGCCTGTCCGCGATAACTGTCGGGGATCGCGATCACGATCACCTCTTCCACCGCCTCGTTCTCGTAGATCGCCTCCTCGATGACGCGCGGATAGACGTTGTATCCCGAACAGATGATCAGGTCCTTGATCCGGTCGACGAGGTGGATGTAGCCGTCTTCATCCACATAGCCGACATCACCGGTATGCAGGAAGCCGTCCTCGATGGCCCGCGCCGTCTCTTCGGGCTGCTGCCAATATCCCAGCATGACCTGCGGCCCGCGCACGCAGAGCTCGCCCTTTTCTCCCGGCGGCACCTGTTTCGACAGGTCGTCGAGATCGCGGAACTGCGTCTCCGTCCAGGCCACCGGCTTTCCGATGGAGCCCGCGCGTGGCGGCTCGTCGAGCGGGTTGCAGGTGACGACGGGTGACGCCTCGGTCAGGCCGTAGCCTTCCACCAGCGTACAGCCGGTGAGGCTTTCAAACTGGGACTTCACCTCCACGGGAAGCGCCGCGCCGCCCGACAGGCACATGCCGATCGACGTCAGATCGTAGGAGCGCGTCTTCGGCGAGTTGTTGATGGCCGTGTAGATCGTCGGCACGCCGGGGAACAGGGTCACCTTCTTGCGCTTGATCGCCTTGAGCAGCATCGTCAGATCGAAACGCGGCATCAGCACCATTTCCGCGCCCAGCGCCACCGACAGGTTCTGCGCGACCGTCATGGCGAAGACGTGGAAGAACGGCAGCACGCAAAGCATGCGTTCCTCGCCGGGCTGCGCTTCGCGGAACACGCAAAGCATCTGCTCGATATTGGCCGACAGATTGGCGTGGCTGAGCAGCGCGCCCTTGGGAACGCCGGTGGTTCCGCCGGTATACTGGATGACCGCGACATCGGTATCGGGGTCGCACGGAGCCGACTCGAACGGCGGCGGCGGCGCCTCAGCAAGGATGTCCGCATAGGACACGTGGCTGGCGTCCTCCGGCACCGAGGCGATTTCCTTGCCCTTGAAAAGCCTGAACAGCAGCTTTTTCGGTTGCGGCAGGATATCGGCCATGGAGCAGACGACGATGCGGTCCATCAAGCCATCCGTCCGGACCGCCTCGACCTTGTCATAGATGACCTTCAGATCAAGTGTCACCATGATCCGGGTCTGTGAGTCTTGCGCCTGAAACGCCAGTTCCCGCTCCACGTACAGCGGGTTGAAATTGACCACCGTGCCGCCGGCCTTCAGCACAGCGAAATAGCAGACCACAAAATACGGCGTGTTTGGCAAGCACAGACCGACCCGCACGCCGCGGTCAACGCCCATCGCGCGAAACCCCGCTGCGGCGCGATCCACGGCCTCTCCCATCTCGGCGTAAGTCCAGCCCTTGCCCAGAAAGTCGACCGCTGGGCGATCGCCATGCTGGCGGACGGCCTCGTCCCAGTAATGAACCATCGACTGGGCAATGAAACCCGGAGCGCCGCCGGGATCCGCTGGAGTGACAGCGTCATTTTGAGTCTGAATGTGAGCCATAGCGCCACCCTCCCGCAGCACGATCATAACCCGGAGCCGGCGCACCGCTTGGCCCGGCCTCGGTGGCCATGGGAACCGATGGATTGCGCCGGGCGCCGCATGGACGTTTCCTCCCGCACGCTGCGGGACCAGTTGTTACCGGCGGCCTCTTCGGACAGCCTGTTCCAAATGTGCCATGCCTGACGCAAACGTCAACTCGCGAA
>JBFHII010000223.1:0-5438 GCA_041596535.1 Breoghania sp.
ATCTCCTGGACAAGCGATCTGGTCGAAAAGCAGGACGAGGCCCTTGCAAGTGTTCTGCTGGCGGGTGTCGCCGCCCTGCTCTGGCCGCTGTCGCTGACCGTCACGTCCACCCGCCTGTCATTTGCCGCCCTCTCCCGCCGCCACAAGATCACCCTGAAGAAGCCCTGAGGCTGGCGGCCATCGCTGACACGGTCCGGCGCTTGCTACCCTCGTCCCTCACCTCCGGACACGCCACCTGCGGATGCGCCTGGGACGTCGCCGCGAAGATGGCTGCCCGGTAACTGTTGCGCGGATCGCAGCGGCGCCGAGACGGGTCGCCCCGACGCCACTCCGTGCTTCGTCTTGCGCCAATAGGTTGGCCGGATAGCCAACTCCACCGTGGCAATGACAAGGGCGCCGCTCATCAGCGTCCAGTAAAACGGAAGGCCGAGTACTTCCCGCCATCCGAAGCGCAGGCCGCGTTCCCGCGCGGCGCGCTTGATCGCCAGATAGAAACCGCCATAGCCCATGACCACACAGGCCAGGCCAACGCCGAGCACAAGGTCTCCGACAAAGCTGTCGCTGGAGGGGCGCCAGGCGGCATCTCCGGCATAGAATCCCAGAAGCACCAGGAACGCCGGATGCGCCACGAGGGTCAACGGCGTTCCGAGGAACATACCCGTGACCACGGCTGCATTCACGAGACCTGCGCCCCGGATGAAACGAACCGGCTGGCGCATGTGCACGGCCCAGGTCTGCAGCCACCCCTTGTGCCAACGGATACGCTGGTGGATCCAGGCACGGAAACCGAGCGGCGCCTCCTCCCAGGTCGTTGAATCCACGAACGAGATACGCCAACCAGTGCGCAACAGCCGGATGCCGAGATCGAGGTCCTCGGTCACGTTGTAGGGATCCCAGCCGCCGCAGGCGCGCAACGCCTCGGCCTTCACGTGATTTGATGTGCCCCCGAGCCGCACAGGCAACCGCAATGCCGCCATCCAGGGAAGCAGGACATCGAACTGCAGTGCATACTCAAGGGCGTAGTGGCGGGTGAAGAAACTCTCCTCCGGATGATCGACGGCGAGCCGGGCCTGAACGCAGCCCAGATCCGGCGAGGCCGAGGCGAAGCGGGCCACCACCTTGCGGAGCTGGTCCGGTTCCGGCCGGTCTTCCGCGTCAAAGACGGTGATCAGCTCGCCGCGCGCATAGGTCATCGCCTGCGCAAGCGCTTTTGGCTTGGTGCGCGGCCCAAGCGGCGGCACCACGCAAATCTCGAACGGAGACTGCAACCGGGCAGCCTGCAGCGCCGCAAGCGTGCCAAAGTCGTCCGCCTCGACAATCATCAGGATTTGAAGATGCTGGCGCGGGTAGTCAATCCGTGTCAAGGCGGCGACCAGTTCACCGATGACGGCCTCTTCCCGATACAGTGGCACGAGCACGCTGTACCGCGGCAGCTCCAGCGGCGACCGCCTTCGTACTGGAGGTGTCGGCCGCAATCCCGGGTCCGTGACCGCGGCGACCATGCGCGCGGCGCCGGCGGTGATGAACAGCGCCCCCGACGCGACAAACATTCCGTTGAATGCGGCCAGGGCATCAAGCCATACGACGCCGCCGGTTCCGGCGGCAGCACCGCCCAAGGCGACATTCTGCGCGCGCGTGAACAGAAATGCAGCCGAGGCCAGCGGCCACCTTGCCTGCAATCGTCGTACCGCCGCCGCACAGACACGAACCGTCTCCAGGGAGCGCGGTGTGGTTACAGAAACCCGCGCGCGGACTTCGGGATGCCGCGCCATATGCAAGATCACCTCCCCCACACGGCCGGGGCTCGGGGCGATGACCGCGTGGGTATCCGGGCCCGGATGTTTGATCGCGAGGATAGAAAGACGCCCTTTCTCCACATCCGGAAGATATTCCCTGCCGCGCGGATCCGGCACCAGTTCCGAGGCCCCCACGTAGCCGACGCCCAGTTCGTCAGCCAGCCAGCGATAGTAGACCTCCGGCGCGAGAAGGCCTTCCGCGAGCACGACATCACCGGGCGCGCAGCCGGCACGCGCTGCCACGTCGGTTGCGCGAATGGCATCGCGGCGCGGCAACCCCCGGGAAACAAGAAAGCGCACGTCCAGAGGCAGGATGGGATCACCATCAGGCCGTGCCAGCGGCCTGTTCACGCGCTCGACGGGCAGGAACGCGGGAACCGGATCGCGCCGGCTCAGCACGCTCCGGCGCGCAGAAAGACGACGACGCAACACCTCAGCGGGTTCCAGCGTGGTGTTGCGCAGGTCAACATCGCCCCGGCTCTTTGCCGGATCCTCCTCCCGGGATTCGCGTTTCAACGGCTTTCCCCCGCCAACGGTCTCGCCTATTGTCGGGCCAGTGCCCCAGCAACTGATTTGATCGATATGCCCGCCCGACGGACGGCTACGCAGGTTCTGACGACGTGACCCAATTTTCTTCGAGAACGGCTTCCCGATGTCTCAGGGCGCTTGCAGCGGCGGCATCGGCTTTTTTCGCAATGTCGTATTTTTCATGTGCCGTTGCCGCTGACGTCAATACGGCAGAATTGACACCGACAATTCCGAACTACTGGAGTCCGCATGGTCGCACCGAGCGGCCGGCAACGGCGCTCCGGCGAATCCGGTTCCTCACCAGCGATGATTTCCCGCCGTTCAGCTTCCGCGATCCGGCCGGACGCATCACCGGTTTCAACGTCGATCTGGCACGCGCCATTTGCGAGGAACTGGAGGTTGCCTGCACGTTGCGGGTGGAGCCGTTTGACGCCCTCGTCGATGCACTGAATCGCGACGAGGGCGATGCCATCATCGCCGGACTCTCGACCCGGGACCCGGCCCATGCGGATCTCGCGTTCACCGAGAGCTATCTGAAATTTCCGGCCCGCTTCACGCAGCGCAAGGCTGATGTCGAACCGATCACTCCGGAAAGTTTCGCGGGCAAGTGGATCTCCGTTGTCGAGGGCACACAGCACGAAGCCTTCGTGCGGCGCTTTTTCACCGGCAGCCTCATCGCGACATACGCGGACGCGGAAAAGGCGCGCGAAGCCCTGCGCAACGGTGATGTCGATGCGCATTTCGGGGATGGACTGTCGCTGAGCTTCTGGCTGCAAGGCAGCCAGTCACGCGGGTGCTGCGCCTTCTCGGAAGGCGCGTGGATCGAGCCGGACTATTTCGCAAGCGGCCTGGCCGTGGCCATGCGCAAGGACGCCGACGACCTCAGGGTCGCCATCGATTTCGCGCTGCAGCAGATCCACGCGCGCGGCCGATACGCGGAACTTTATCTGCGCTACTTCCCGATCAGCTTCTATTGAACCGGGTCTCCGGGCTGGGCCGTGGCTGTCTCGCGGCGCGCGCTCTTGCGGAAGGGCACGGTCAGGCACCAGGCGAGACCGGTTGGCGCATCGCCACGCTCCTCGGCCAGCCCGATATCCATGCCATCATGACCAAGTTCTGGTTGCGCCACATAGGTGCCGAACATCCGGTCCCAGATCGCCAGGTTGAAGCCGTAGTTTGAATCCGTCTCATGCCTCTGCACGGAATGATGCACCCGGTGCATGTCCGGCGTGACGATCACCAACCGCAAGATCCGGTCAAGCCACAACGGCAGGCGCCAATTGGCGTGATTGAACATCGCAGCCCCGTTGAGCACCGCCTCGAAAACAAGCACCGCAACAGCCGGGGCACCCAGCGCGACGACGACACCCGCCTTGACGATCATCGATACGACGATCTCGATCGGATGAAACCGCAATGCCGTCGTGACGTCGATATCGGGATCGCCGTGATGCATCCGGTGGACGCGCCACAACAGCGGCACCTTGTGAAAAACGAGGTGTTCAAACCAGACAATGAAGTCGAGCACGACGAACGCGAGAATCCCCGCGACCAGGGGTGACAGGCCAAGTGCGGGAAACAGGCCGTAGCCCTGTTCGGACGCCCACAGCGCGGCGCCCACGGCGGCCATCGGAAACACGACACGCAAGACGGCCGAGTCGATCAGCACGATGAGCAGGTTCGTCGGCCAGCGCCGGCTGCGGCCAAATCGCTGCGCCCGACGCGGGGCCAGCAGTTCGAACGCCGCCATGGCAAGAAACACGCCGGCGAATATCATCAGGCGGATCGTCGCTTCACTCATCTGAATTCTTCGTTGTCCTGTCTTGCGGCGGTTGCGCCGCTTGCAATGTGGCACTATCGCATGACCGATCAAATCGCCACGACACACCGTGTCACTTGCCTGTGATCCCGACAAGGATCCCGCACCGGAGCGCGCATGACCGATCTTCTCTGGACCCGCCCCGAGGGTGCGCCCGTCGCCACGCTGTTGCTGGCGCATGGCGCGGGCGCCGCGATGGACTCGCCTTTCATGAACCGCTTTGCCGCAACCGCGGCCGGCCTGGACATCGCCGTGGCGCGCTTCGAGTTCCCCTACATGGCCGAGCGCCGCGCCACCGGCAAGAAGCGTCCGCCGCCGCGTGCCGACAAACTCATCAACGCCTACCTCGCGGCGATCTCGGATCTGGCGCGTGACGCCGCGGGTCCCCTGCTGATTGGCGGCAAGTCGATGGGCGGCCGCATCGCGGTGATGTGCGCAGGCGATCCCGCGCTGGACAGGCGCGTCGCCGGCGTCGTGTGCCTCGGCTATCCGTTCCACCCCCAGGGCAAGCCGGACGATCTTCGGCTTGAGCCGCTGCGCACCGCCACACTGCCCTGCCTGATCGCCCAGGGCGAACGCGATCCCTTTGGTACGCCTGGCGAGATCGCGACCTACGATCTTCCCGGCACCGTGAGCCTCGTCGTCCTGGAGGATGGCAGCCACGACCTGGCACCGCGCGGCAAGTCACCGGCCACGTGGGATGGCAACATGCGGCTGGCCGCTGAAGCGGTGCGCGACTTTGCCAGCGCGGTGTCCAACTGAAAACCTATCCATTGACCGCGTGACAACAAACGCGCCATGTATTCATAAACCAATTTCATGAACATAATTCTGAAATTCGGTCAACTTATTTGATAAGATAAATATAAAACCTAAAAATTCTCCTCAGTATGGAAATAGAATCTGAAAAATAATACAATGCACCTCTTTCCTATGCGCACCATCAAGGGAGAATTCCCATGTATGGCCGAGTTTGTATTGCAGCACTTGCATCGGTACTTCTGGGAAGTTGTGGCGACAGCGACGATGACAAGGACAGCGAACCCGATCAGGCACAAATCAGCTGCAACCCGATAACGGTCTCTTTCGATTGGCTGAATGAAACCGGCACTCCGAATATCTGCGAGGCATTGGCCGAAGTTTCCGGGGCTGACGAAACCAATTGTATTGTCGATCCCAGCACCCTGACCGGCGGCAGCAATGCAGTGCCATCCATCGGCGCCTTGACGATGCACAGGTCGGGCACCCAAATCGCCTTTGCGCAATCGGTCAGCCCCGGTCCGCCGTGGACCTAC
>JBFHII010000224.1:0-5427 GCA_041596535.1 Breoghania sp.
AAGGTCCAGCGGAGCGCGCGGGCCGATGTAAAGGTCGCCGTGGCGCTGGCCGAGGACGGTATCATCTCGCCGCGCGAGGCATTGCTTCGGGTGCAGCCGAAATCGCTCACCGAGCTTTTGCACACGCAGGTGGACCCGCAGGCGAAGCGGGACGTGATCCTCAAGGGAATCGCTGCCTCGCCCGGCGGCGCCACGGGGCAACTGGTCTTCACCTCCCGTGCGGCACAGACATCGGCCAGCCACGAGATCCCCTGTATCCTGGTCCGCCGGGAGACGACGCCGGAGGATATTCGCGGCATGCATGCCGCCCAGGGCATCATTACCGAGCGCGGGGGCATGACCAGCCACGCGGCGGTGATCGCGCGCGGCCTTGGCTTGCCTTGCATCGTGGGGGCGAGCAAACTGACGATCTCCATGCGCAAGAAGACGGTGACCACGGCGGATGGGCGCGTCTTCCACGAAGGCGACCTGGTGACCGTCGACGGAACCGCCGGCGAGGCGCTGGCCGGAGCGGTGCCGATGCTGGAGCCCGCGCTCGACACCGCCTTCCGCACGCTGATGGGCTGGGCCGACGAGGTGCGCGATATCGGCATCCGCGCCAATGCGGACACACCGGACGACGCGCATATGGCGCATACCTTCGCCGCGGACGGGATCGGGCTGTGCCGGACGGAGCATATGTTCTTCGAGCCGGCGCGGCTTTCGGTCATGCGCGAGATGATCTTTACCGATAGCGAGATCGACCGACAGGCCGCGCTCGAACAGCTGCTACCGATGCAGCGAGAGGATTTCGTCGAGCTGTTCCGGATCATGGCCGGGCTACCGGTCTGTATTCGCCTGTTCGACCCGCCGCTGCATGAATTCCTGCCATCGGACAGAGAAGGGATGATGGGGTTGGCCGAATCGATGGATCTGTCGCTCAGCGACGTCATCCGCCGGGTGGAGTCGCTCTCCGAGTTCAACCCGATGTTGGGGATGCGCGGCGTACGCCTCGGCGTGACGGTGCCCGAGATCTACGACATGCAAGTGCGCGCTATTTTCGAGGCGACGGTCGAGGCCAGCCGGCAGGCGGGCAAGGCGGTGGTGCCCGAGGTCATGATCCCGCTGGTCTCTGCCATGCGCGAGGTGGAGCTGGTCAAGAGCCGGATCGACGCCGTGGCTGCGGCCGTGCGTGTCGAATACGGGGTTGCCTTCGACTACCGGCTGGGCGTGATGGTGGAGACGCCGCGCGCGGCGCTCAGGGCGGGCGAGATCGCGGCCCACGCGGCCTTTCTCAGCTTCGGCACCAATGACCTGACCCAGATGACCTATGGGCTGTCGCGCGACGATGCCGGGCGCTTCATGGGCACCTATGTCAGCAATGGCGTTTTCCACGAGGATCCGTTCCATACGCTCGACAAGGAGGGCGTGGGAGAGCTGCTTCTGCTGGGGGCGGAGCGTGGTCGGGCGGCCCGGCCAGAGGTGGTTCTGTCGGTCTGCGGCGAACATGGCGGCGACCCTGACACGATCGATTTCTGCCGCCAGGCGGGATTCGATTATGTCTCCTGTTCACCGTTTCGAGTCCCCGTTGCGCGACTCGCTGCGGCACATCTGGCATTGAAGTCGTCGAGTCCCCGCGAGTCAGATCATTGAAAAAGCGCGGAAATCTGCCGGTTGTCGGCGGATTTCTGCTCAAAAACAGCGAAAACTCGTTGCGAATTTGCTCCTCTGAGCCTGCCGGGGCGATTCTTGTGATTCGCAGCATTTACTTCTGACAATACGATTTGTTATCGCCGCCGACGGCTGGGTGCGGTCTTGCGCATCGCTGGTGGGATGATCTGATGTTGCGTGTGCGCAATCTGTTGTTGTTTGTTTTGACGTGCCTGTGCTTGGGCGTTCCGGCTTCGGCCGAGATGTTCATGTCGAGCTCCAATTACACCGGCGAGGAGGATGGCGCGCTGCGGCTGGAAGGCTTGATGGGGATGGAGAACCGCGTTCTCAACTCCCTCAGCGACGAGCATCTGGGATTTCTCAGCCCGCGAAGCTCGATCCGGGCCAAGGCCCGGCCGCGAGAATTCCAGACGGTCTCCTACACGAAGAAATGGCTGGATAAGCAAGAGAGCGTTGAGGGAAGCGCAGAGTGGCTCTGCCTGTCTGAGGCGCTCTATTTCGAGGCGCGCGGCGAAAGCGTGAAGGGCCAGTTCGCGGTTGCCGAAGTGATCCTGAACCGGGTGAAAAGCTCGCTCTATCCCGATACCGTTTGTGGCGTGATCCACCAGGGCACCGGCAAGAAATACCAGTGCCAGTTCACCTATACCTGCGACGGTAACCCGGAGAAGATCTCCGAACCCAAGGCTTACGAGCGGGTGGGCAAGGTTGCACGCCTCATGCTGTCAGGGGCGCCCAAGGTTCTGACCGGTGGTGCCACACATTACCACACGGTTTCGGTCCGGCCGTCCTGGGCACGGAAATTCGCGCGTACGGCGTCGATCGGCGTGCACCATTTCTATAGACATCCGCGGTCGTGAACCCGGCATCGGCCGGAACCGGGCCCTTGGTGGCCTCGGAACCGAAAGAACGGTCGCGCTGGGCGGCCTTTCTTTCGTTTGAGGCGTGGCTTTCGCCGTCAGGCATGGCATGAAGCTGGCATGACCTCTGAACTCTCGCTTGCCTTTGCCCACCCCGAGGACCGTGCCGCCGCGACAGCACCCGCCGATGCCCCGCGCGACCGTATCGCGCTGCGCGACTATGTGCGCGCCGTCGAGATCGGTGCTTTCCAGGAGGAGCGCGGAATTGCGCAACGCCTGCGTTTCAATGTCGTGGTCGAGGTCGGTCGGGCATCGGCCCCTCTGGCCGACGATGTCGATCGTATCCTGAGCTATGACACGATCACCGAGGCTGTGGAGGGGGCACTCTCCGAAGAGCGTTTGAGCCTGTTGGAGACGCTGGCGGAAAGGATCGCCGAGCGGCTGTTGACGGAACCGCGCGCGCGCCGCGTCTTTGTCCGGATCGAGAAACTGGATCGCGGACCGTTTTCGCTCGGTGTCGAAATTGAGCGTTCGCAGGCACAGCTCGGTCCGGTCGACCAGGCGGAAACGGATTTCGCCCGGCCGCTCGTCGTGTTCCTGTCCAACGAGGCGATTGCCGATCCGCGCCTGCCCGGCTGGCTCGACAGCCTTGAGGCGCTGTCGTTGCCGGTGGTGCTGACGGTGGGCTTGCCGGAGACGCAATGTCCCGCGGTCGGCTCGGCGATGCCCCAGCGACGGATCGACCTGCTGGCGCTGGAGCAGAATGCCTGGGTGCTGGCCGCGCGCGACAGGCGCTGCATCGTCGTCGAAAGCCGGACCGAGATCACCCACGCCATTCACGCCGGGCGCATCGTCGTCTGGGCGCCATCCAAGATCGTTCTGGATTCGATTGACGGACCCGATGTCGCCCCGCGCGATGCGGCCGGCCTGTCGGCCTGGTTCGCGGAAATCCTCAATGCCGAACGGGTGCTGGGGCTGGGGGCCGAAGTCCCCGGTGGCGACACCCTGGCGCTTGCCGACAAACTGAATCTGTAGCAAACGGGGCGCAACGGCGCAGGCATTTGCATGACAGAATATTACCGACCAATACCCGTCTTCGACGTGGCTCGTCCGAGAGAGGCCTTCCCTTTGGCCGGCGGCTGGACATGCTTCGACAGGGTCGAGCTGCTGCGTCGCGGCGCTCTGCCCCGGATCGTTCCGGCCAGCGAGCTGCCCGGAGAGGTCCTGAAGCGCCTGAGCGAACCGCGCGGCGCTTTGTCGGGGCTTGGCTTCGATGCCGGCCTCGCACCGCTAGTCGCGGAACGCGGCGTGCCGCTCTGCATCATGCATTCGGTGGCCACCCCGGCGACGATGCAGGACGATCCGACTTACGAGGACGTCTTGCTGGATGTGTATGATTTCCTGTCGGAACGGGTAGAGATCGCCGTTTCGGCGGGTATTCCGCGCCAGCGGATCCTGGTCGATCCCGGCATCGGTTTCGGCAAGACGCTGGCGCATAATCTCGCGCTTCTGGCCCGGATTTCGCTGTTCCATGGGCTTGGCTGCCCGATCCTGCTCGGCGTGTCGCGCAAGCGCATGATCGGCAGTATCGGTCGCGCAGCCGTGGCGCGGGATCGTGTGCCGGGCTCTGTGGCGGCGGCACTTGCCGCAGTGGCGCAAGGCACGCAGATCCTGCGTGTGCACGATGTTGCGGAAACCGCGCAGGCGATACGTCTGTTTATGGCTGTAAATTCTGGAATTGTCCCCGAGGAGAAGAAATGAGCAGGAACCTGTTCGGCACCGATGGCGTGCGAGGAAAGGCCAACGAGTTTCCGATGACGGCGGAAATGGCGCTCAAGCTGGGAGCGGCCGCGGGACGGTATTTCCGAAAGGATCAATCCGCGGCCCACCGGGTCGTGATCGGCAAGGATACGCGGCTATCGGGCTACATGTTCGAAACCGCCCTGACGGCAGGGCTGACGTCGACGGGCATGAACGTGCTCCTTCTGGGGCCAGTGCCTACGCCGGCGGTCGGCTTTCTAACCACGTCGATGCGGGCTGATCTGGGCATCATGATCTCGGCCAGCCACAACCCGGCCTCCGATAACGGAATCAAGTTTTTCGGGCCAGACGGTTTCAAGCTCTCCGACGATGCGGAAGCCGAGATCGAGGCGCTGCTGGAAACCGGGGTGGAACCGGCGCAGCCGCAGAACATCGGCCGGGCCAAGCGCATCGACGACGGGCGCTATCGCTATGGCGAGCGGGTCAAGGCGATCCTGCCGCCGGGGCTGCGGCTGGACGGGATGAAGGTGGTGATCGACGGCGCCAACGGCGCCGCCTATCGCACCGCGCCGCAGGTGCTGTGGGAATTGGGGGCGGAGACGATCGAGATCGGGGTGTCGCCCGATGGCTTGAACATCAACGATAACTGCGGATCCACCCATGTGGCGACCGCCGCCGCGGCGGTCGTGGAACATGGGGCGCATGTTGGTATCTGCCTCGATGGCGATGCCGACCGGGTTATGATCCTGGATGAAAACGGCAAGGTCGCCGATGGCGATCAGATCATGGCCCTGCTGGCGTCCCGCTGGGCCGTAAACGGCCGGCTGAAAGGCGGTGCCCTTGTTGCCACTGTGATGTCGAACCTGGGCCTGGAGCGCTACATGCAGGGGCAGGGGCTGACGCTTGAACGCACGCCGGTGGGCGATCGCTACGTGGTGGAGCGCATGCGCAAGGGTGGCTGGAATCTTGGCGGAGAGCAGTCCGGTCACATCGTGATGACCGATTACGCAACGACGGGAGATGGTTTGATCGCGGCGCTGCAATTCATCGCTGCGATGGCGGAGACCGGCCAGCCGGCCTCGGCGCTGGCGCAGAATTTCGAGACCGTCCCGCAATTGCTCAGGAATGTCCGGTACGAGAAAGGGTCCGTTCCGCTGGA
>JBFHII010000225.1:0-5422 GCA_041596535.1 Breoghania sp.
ATCATCGCGCCCGCCGTGGAGCGGGCCAAGGCGATTGGGCTGCCGGTTGAAGGCCCGTATCCGTCGGACACGATCTTCCTCAAGGCGGTTGCCAAGGAGCTGGACGCAATCGTCACGCTCTATCACGACCAGGGCCAGATCGCGATCAAGCTGCTGGGCTTCTGGCAGGGCGTGACCGTGCAGGGCGGCCTGCCGGTGCCGATCACCACGCCGGCCCACGGCACGGCCTTCGATATCCGCGGCAAGGGCTGCGCCAATGTCGGACCGATGCGGGCCGCATGGACGATTGCCTGCTCGATGGGGCAGCGCCGCCGGCTTTCCAAGCTTTCCAATCAAGTGGACTGACAGCATGAAAATCAAATCCGTTCGCACCAGGGTCTGGACCTGGACCGGTCCGACTGTGCCGCCGCAGGGCAACTTCTGCACCAACGCGTCGGATGCGCTGTGGATCAAGGGCGACGCGATGGCGTCTTTCCGTTTTCATCAATGGCTGACCTGCGAGGTCGAGACCGAGGACGGAACCATCGGCATCGGCAACGCGGCCCTGGCCCCGACCCTTGTCAAGAAGGCGATCGACGACTGGTACGCGCCGCTGGTGATCGGCGAGGATCCGTTCGATTACGCCTATATCTGGGAAAAGATGTACCGGCGCACGCACGCCTGGGGCCGCAAGGGCATCGGCATGACGGCGATCAGCGCCATCGACATCGCGATCTGGGACCTGATGGGCAAGCTGGTCGGCAAACCGGTCTTCAAGCTGCTCGGCGGCCGCACCAAGGAAAAGATCCCCGTCTATTACTCCAAGCTCTACGCCGGCTCGATCGAGGACATGCAGGCGGAGGCGGAAGAGGCCATGAAAGGCGGCTACACCGCGTTCAAGAGCCGCTTCGGCTTTGGTCCCAAGGACGGCATGCGGGGCATGCGCGAGAACCTGAAGCGGGTGGAGGCCGTACGCGAGGTGATCGGTTATGACACCGACCTCATGCTCGAATGTTACATGGGCTGGAACCTCGACTACGCCAGGCGGATGCTGCCGAAACTCGAGAAATACGAGCCGCGCTGGCTGGAAGAGCCGGTGATCGCCGATGACGTTGCCGGCTACGCGGAACTCAATGCCATGAACATCGTGCCGATCTCCGGCGGCGAGCACGAGTTCTCGGTCATTGGCTGCGCCGAACTGATCAACCGCAAGGCAGTCAGCGTGCTGCAATATGACACCAACCGGGTCGGCGGCATCACTGCAGCACAGAAGATCAATGCCATTGCCGAGGCCGCGCAGGTGCCGGTGATCCCCCATGCCGGCCAGATGCACAACTATCATCTGACCATGGCCAACGTGAACTGCCCGATATCGGAGTATTTCCCGGTCTTCGATGTCGAGGTCGGCAACGAGCTGTTCTACTACATCTTCGAGGGTGACGCCGAAGCCGAGAACGGCTTCCTGCAGCTTGACGACGACCTGCCGGGACTGGGCATCAGCATCACCGACAAGCATCTCAAGCATTTCGAGATTATCGAATGACCAAATATACCGGCATCTGGCCCGTCGCTCCCACGCCGTTTCACGACGACGGATCGCTCGATCTGGACGGCATGCGCCGCGTGCTCGACTGCCTGATCGACCAGGGCGCGGACGGGATCTGCATCCTCGCGAATTTTTCCGAGCAGTTCCTGCTCTCCGATGCGGAGCGCGAGACGCTGTCGCGGCTGTGCCTCGAGCATGTCGCCGGCCGGGTTCCGGTGATTGTCACGATCAGCCACTACGCCACCCGCATCGCGGTCGAACGGGCGCGCTTCGCCAAGGATCTGGGGGCCGACATCGTGATGATGATGCCGCCGTATCACGGCGCGCTCCTGAAGGGCACACCGGAACAGAGTTTCGAGCAGTTCGCCGCCGTGGGTGAGGTTGGCATTCCGATCATGGTGCAGGATGCGCCCTTGTCGGGGGTCGATCTTCCGGTACCGCTTCTGGTGCGGATGGCCAAGGAGATCGAGGCGGTCAAGCTGTTCAAGATCGAATGCCCCCGTGCCGCGAACAAGATCCGCAGCCTCATCGCCGAGGGCGGCGACGCCATCGAGGGGCCGTTCGACGGCGAAGAAGCCATCACGCTGCTGGCCGATCTGGACGCGGGCGCCACCGGCTCCATGACCAGCGGCATGATCGTGGACCAGATCAAGCCCGTGCTCACCCATCATCATGCGGGCCGGCATGACGCGGCCACGGCGGCCTATGGAAGGGTCGCCATGGCGATCAATCACGAGAACCGCCAATGCGGCTGGCAATCCTGCAAGGCGGCGATGGTCGAGGGTGGCGTCATCAGATCGGAGTCGTGCCGTCATCCGGTCCCGCCGCTGCACCCGGCGATCCGCGCGCGGCTGATCTCCCTGTTGCAGCCGCTGGATCCGCTGGTTCTCAGCTGGGGACGCTGAAGAATCTGCATGCGGCGCGCAGGGGCGCATGACGTCGTCGAGCGGGAAGAGGTGAAGCGTGCCAGCGCGCATGAAGGATTGTTCCGGACCGATCGATCGAGCACAGTGGGGCCGCCCCGGCTCCATCGGATCGATCGATATGTACAGCAGTTTCGACATGGCGACCCTGTCGCGCCTCCGGTTCAAGCAGCTTGCCCTCGTGGCGAGCCTGGAGGTGACGACGAACCTGCATGACTCGGCCCGGGAGCTGAACCTGTCCCAGCCCGGCGCCAGCAAGCTTCTCAAGGAAGTCGAGGATACGCTCGGCGTCACGCTGTTCGAACGCCTGCCGCGTGGCATGAAGCCGACGGCCTATGGCGTCGTGGTGGCGCGCTATTCCCGCCAGATCATCTCGGATGCCGGCCGCCTGAAGGCGCAGCTCTCCGCCATGCAGCGCGGTGAATTCGGCAAGGTCCGGCTCGGCGCGATCATGGAGGCGCTGCCCGAGCAGGTTTCCAGGCTGCTGACCGGCCTGATGGAGGAAAGCTCCGGCCCGCAGGTCAGCCTGACCGTTTCCACCTCCGACAACCTGATCGCCGCCCTCAATGAAGGCGCCCTGGACATTGTCCTGGGCCGGCCGGTCACGCACATGGACATGAGCGGCATCCGCTTCGAGCCGCTCTGGCAGGAGGAACTTGCGGTTGTGGCCTCTCCCGACCATCCCCTGGCCGGTCGGCCTCAACTGACGCTTCAGGAGATGGGCGGCTACGACTGGATCCTGCAGCCGCGTCCAAGCCCGATGCGCATGGCGATCGACCTTGCCTTTGCCCAGGTGAACCTGCCACCGCCGCGCTACACGCTCGAGACGGCGTCGATGCTGATGACGACGATGACGGTCGGCAAAAGCGACCTTCTGGCGGTTCTGCCCAGGTCCGTTGCCGACTATTTCGTGGCCACGGGCACGATCAGCATCCTGCAGGTCGAGTTCGAGAAACACATGAGCCGCTACGGATTGCTCATCCCCAACAAGGACTCGTTCGATCCGGAGGTTGATGCGCTGGTGGCCATGATCCGGTCCCTGGTCTGACGGCGGGCGCAGTGATGCGCGCGCTGGTCAGGGGAGGTGAGGATCGGTGCCGCCGGTCTCGTCCGTCTTGATCTCCGCCGCGGGTTCGGTGGCAAACGACAGGGCTCCGGAGACATGGTGCTCGCTGACACCTCCCGCGGGGCGCGGTGTCTCGTCGTCGGTGACAAGCGCTGCGGTGCGCTCGAACGCGGCGAGCAGCATGGCCTGTTCCCACGCCGGAATGGTCGCAAAGGCATCGGTGAACCGCTCGTGCAGCGGGTCGGGCGCCGAATGCAGCGCTGCGGCGCCTTCGTCGGTCAGGGAGACCCAGTACTTGCGCCGGTCGGTCGCGCTGCGGCGGCGGCGGGCATAGCCGAACTGCGCCAGCTTCTCGATCAGGGCCGTGGCGCTTGCGGGCGCCACGCCCGCGCGCGCCGCGATGCTCTTGGGCGTGATCTCGCCGGCATCCTCGATGATGCGCAGGACCAGAAGCTGGGTCGTGGTGAGTCCGGTGGCGCGGGCGAGCGCGCGATCGTTGCGCTCAGCGGCGCCGAGCACACGCCGCAAGGCCAGCAGGCAGCTTAACGCGCGATCTTCCATATCCATCAGGCCCTTATCCATGCATCGCGGCGTCCTGTTTGGCGATTTTTCTCCATCGGTCAAGCCCGCGCAACATGTTTTTCGAAATCCGAACTATCTCGTCCTGTGTAATGAGAGGAAAAAGTTTTAAATCTAAATTATATTTCCGTTTGAGTGGGTGGAGGATCTGACAATTTTAATAGAAATTCAATGGTTTGACGCTTTGTGGGGCACGTCGGCAAAAAAATATAGTTTGTTATTGAAAACTATTTTCGAATCCCTATTGTTCGCTCACGTTAAAAATTTGGAGATCCCATGCGCCTCGACCTCATTCGAAACGAACCCCGGAAAACCAATGCGCCAACCCTGACGCTGCGGCCACCCGAGTCGTGTGATGGCGCTGCGATCTGGCAACTGATCCGCGATTGCGGCCCGCTCGACGACAATTCGATGTATTGCAACCTGCTGCAGTGCGATCATTTCGCCGACACCTGCGTGGTGGCGGAGATCGGCGGCGAGATCGTCGGCTGGGTTTCGGCCTATCGCATGCCGAACGATCCCGACGTTCTGTTCGTCTGGCAGGTGGCCGTCTCCGAGAAGGCACGCGGCCGCGGGGTTGCCAAGAAGATGCTGCTCGAGCTGCTGGCGCGGCGGAGTTGCGACGGCGTCAATCGCCTGAAGACCACCATCACCCGTGACAATGCCGCAAGCTGGGCGCTGTTCAACGGCATCGCCAATGCGATGGAAGCACCGCTCGGGTCTGACGCGCATTTCGTGCGCGACGAGCATTTCGAAGGACGCCATGCCACCGAGTACATGGTGACGATCGGCACGTTCGGCGACCGCAGGGTTGCCGCCGCCTGATCAGCGCCTTGGCGCGTCCATATTCCAAACATCCAACCTATCGAGGGTTCCATGAGCACCGTTACAACGGCCGCTACGGCTGTGTTCGACCGGCGTGAATCGGAAGCGCGCAGCTACTGCCGCAGCTTCCCCGTCGTCTTTTCCAATGCCAGCAACGCCACCTTGCGCACCGGCGATGGCCGCGAGTACATCGATTTCCTCGCCGGCTGCTCGACGCTGAACTACGGGCACAACGACCCGGACATGAAGGCCGCGCTGATCGACTACATCAGCAACGACGGTGTCGCGCACGGCCTGGACATGTTCACCGATGCCAAGGCGGCGTTCATCGAGACGTTCGAGCGCCTGGTGCTAGAGCCGCGCGGCATGGACCACCGGATCATGTTCACCGGTCCCACCGGCACCAACGCCGTCGAGGCGGCGATGAAGCTGGCGCGCAAGGTGACCGGCCGGCAGACGATCGTCGCCTTCACCAACGGCTTTCACGGCATGACGCTGGGCGCG
>JBFHII010000226.1:0-5410 GCA_041596535.1 Breoghania sp.
GGCCGCCTGGGACAACCACATGCTGCGGATCTAGGGGCGGGCGCCGTCGGGCGTTCCTGTGTCCCTTGCCGCGTCATGTCGTTACCTGGCAGCGGCCTCATGAGGACGTCACGGGGAAAAGCATACTCCGGACAAAGAAATCACGGATCCCGTCATAGCTCGTGCAGCACGTGGGCCGCGCGCACGGCGGCGGAGGCGCGGTTCTCCACCCCGAGTTTGGTATAGATCTGCTCCAGGTGCTTGTTCACGGTGCGCGGACTGAGGCCGAGGATTTCCCCGATATCGCGGTTCGACTTGCCCTTGGCGATCCACAGCAGCACCTCCGCCTCCCGGTTGGTGAGGGAGAAATGCTGGCGCAGGATCTCGTCCTGATTGGGGTGATCCGCGGTGGTCAGCCGAAACAGGTATTCATCCGCGCCGATGGCGCCGAGATAGTGCATCTGCAGCCGCACCTCCGGCGCGACCTCGATGGAAAACGAGGCCGTCTGACCGGCCGGCGTGGCGAGATCCTCCGCCCGCCAGTCCGCGAGATCGAGGCCAATGTCGTCGATGGCATCGTCGCGCCCCGTCATCGCCTTCAGCACCTGCTGGGTCTGCGGCGTGGACCAGTGAACCGCGCCGCTCGCCGCGACCGCGAGCAGGTGCCGCCCGGCGGCATCCAGCGCGATGCGTGCGCTCTGCGCCGAGCGGGCGTTGGCCAGGTGCACGCGGATGCGCGCCTGCAGCTCGTCGATGTCGATGGGTTTGGTCAGATAGTCGACGCCGCCGCACTCCAGCGCGTGCACCACATGCTCGGTTTCCGTCAGTCCCGTCATGAAGATCACCGGCACGTGCTGAAGCGCGCTGTTGGCCTTGATGCGCCTGCAGGTCTCGAAGCCGTCCATGCGTGGCATCACTGCGTCCATCAGCACCATGTCCGGGGTCACGCGCTCGGCGATGTTGAGCGCCGCCTCGCCACTGGTGGCGACCAGCACGGTGACGCCCGCGGCTTCCAGCGCGTCGGTCAGAAAGCCCAGTGCCTCGGGCGAATCGTCCACCGCGAGGACGACATCGCGGCGGGCCGCGGTCCCGGAACTACTCATCGTCGCCTATCCCCTCGAGAACGTCGACGTAACGGGTGAAGTCGAACGCCTGGATGTGGTTCCGCAGCGCCTCCACGAGAGGGCCGTTTTCCGGCTCTTCCTCCAGTTCCGCGAGCTTGGCCTCGATGCCCCGCACATAGCCGATTTCCCCCAGGTTCAGCAGCTCCCGTATATGCTGCGTGCCGGGGTTTCTCAAGCCGGCGCCGCCATGGTCGCCCGGCTCGGCGTCGGGCCCGGGCGCCTGCGTCCATTGCAGCCTGAGGTGCTTTTGCAGCTTGTCGAGAAGCTGGGCCACGTCGAAGGGCTTGGCCAGCGTGTCGTCGTGCCGGTCCTCGGCCACCTGCCCGGAAGTGCCGTCGCCGATGTTCGCCGACAGCATGATGATCGGCGCCGCGCGTCCCTGCGCGCGCAAGGCGCTCACCAGCTCCCAGCCGTTCATGCCGGGCATGGAGATGTCGATGAGAAACAGATCCGGGCTCATGTCCTCGCCGAGGCCGTCCATGAGGTTCAGGCAGCTCCGCGCGTCGGCTGCGTAGAGCACCGTGAAGCCGATCGGCTCCAGGATCTCGGCCATCAGGCTGCGGTGATCGGCGTTGTCGTCAACCACCACCAGCGTCCGGCGGGGGCCTTCGTAACCCATGATCTTGCGGTCCGGCGCGGGGGCGGGCTGCGGATTGCTCACGCTGGCCAGCATCAGCCGCACCTCGAAGCGGCTGCCCTGGCCCGGTGTGCTGGAAACCTTGATGTCGCCGCCGAGCGTTTCGGCCAGCAGCCGGGTGATCGTCAGGCCGAGGCCGAGACCGGGCACGCGCTTGTGCTCCTCCTCGTCGCCGCGCGCGAAGGGTTCGAAGATCTGCGTCAGGCTCTTCTCCGAGATACCGCGGCCGGTGTCGGTGACGGTGAAATGCGCCACCTGCGAGCGGTAGCCGACCGTCAGGCCGATGGACCCCTCCTCGGTAAATTTGATCGCATTGGACAGGAGGTTGACCAGGATCTGCCGCAGGCGCTTTTCGTCGGTGCGCACGAAGGCCGGCAGCGTGTCCGCGCGCTCGTAGGTGAACCCGAGCCCCTTGGCCTGGGCCTGCAGGCGGAACATGTCGACGATCTGGCTGAGGAAGTCGTGCACGTTGATCTCGTTGGAATAGACCCGCAGGCGGCCCGCCTCGATGCGCGAGATGTCGAGCAGCCCGTCGATCAGCCCCGACAGGTGCTCGGCGGAGCGGCGGATCACCCGGATGGAGGCGTGGCGCGCCGGCGGGATGCTGTCGTCGCGCTCGAGCACCTGCGCATAGCCGAGCACGGCGTTGAGCGGCGTGCGCAGCTCGTGGCTCAGCCCCACCACGTAGCGGCTCTTGGCGAGATTGGCGGCCTCGGCCACTTCCTTGGCGCGCTGGAGTGCCGCGTCGGTTTTCTGGTGCGCGTCGATTTCCTTCAGCAGCAGCGTGTTCTGGCGCGCGGATTCCTCCTCCGCCACATGCCGTGTGTCATGGGCGAGCACCAGGAACCACGTGGCGATGCCCGCAAGGATGGTGAAGACGAAGAAGATCAGCGTCACCGTGGTGGCAACGATTTCCGTGTCGCCCGGGTGCCCGGCGACCGCCTGGTTGTAGATCACCATCAGGATCAGCCCGATGGCGGTGATGGCCAGCGCCGCGGTCATCGAGTAGCGGCCGAGCCGGGTCTGCAGCGGGGTGAACGCCCAGTCGGGCAGCAGCCGTCCGCCGACCGCTGCGAACTGGCTTCCGATCCGCGCGCCGGGCTTGCACAGGTCGTGGCAGCGCGCGTCCAGCGAGCAGCACAGCGAGCAGATCGGCGCCTGATAGGCCGGGCAATAGGCCATGTCCTCCGGTTCGAAGGGGTTCTCGCAGATCGAGCAGCTGATTTCGCCCATCGATTGCCAGTGGCGGCGGGGTTTGCGCGCCAGGTAGTATTTTCCGCGGCTGAGCATGGCGATGGCTGGGGCTGCGGCAAACGCCACGATCATCGCGATGAAGGTGGAGAGCGCCGCGGCTTCGGCGCCCAGGTAGCCGTAGTGGGCGACCAGCGCGATGCCGGCCGCCAGCAGCATGGACCCGGTGCCCACGGGATTGATGTCATAGAGATGGGCGCGCTTGAACTCGATGCCCGGCGGCGACAGCCCCAGCGGCTTGTTGATGAACAGATCGGCGGAGATTGCCGACAGCCAGGCCATGGCGACGATCGAGAAGACACCCAGGGTCTCCTCCAGCAGCCGGTAGATGCCCAGCTCCATCAGTGCCAGCGCGATCGCCACGTTGAACAGCAGCCAGACGACGCGGCCGGGGTGGCTGTGCGTCAGGCGGGAGAAGAAGTTCGACCACGCCAGCGAGCCGGCATAGGCGTTCATCACGTTGATCTTGAGCTGCGAGACGACCACGAAGACGGCCATCAACAGCAGAACGGCATTCTCCCACGGCAGCATGTAGCCGAAGGCCACCGCGTACATGCGCGAGGGCTCGGCGGCGTGCTCGGCGGGAATCCCCGCGGAAAGCGCCAGCACGGCAAGGAAGGAACCGGCCAGCATCTTCGGCGCGCCGAGAACCACCCAGCCGGGCCCGGCAAGAAACAGCGCCAGCCGGTGGCGCTTTTTCGAGGCCTCCCCGGCGGGAAGGAAACGCAGGAAATCGACCTGCTCGCCGATCTGCGCCATCAGCGCCAGGATGACGGCCGAGGCCGCGCCGAATTTCAGAAGATCCATGCTGCCGGCGTCCGGGCCTGTTTCACCCAAGCCGGTGAAATTCCGCCAAAGCTCGAACTTTTCCCAGTCCATGAAGGCGATGAAGACGAAGGGCAGGATGTTGAGAACGATCCACACCGGCTGGGTGATCAGCTGGAACCGGCTGATCAGGGTGACGCCGTGGGTGACCAGCGGAATGACGGCCAGCGCGGAGACGATGTAGCCGATCCACAGCGGCACGCCGAGCGCGAACTCCAGTGCGCTCGACATGATCGAGGCCTCGATCGCGAACAGAATGAAGGTGAAGGACGCGTAGATCAGCGAGGTGACGGTCGAGCCGATGTAGCCGAAGCCGGCGCCGCGGGTGAGCAGGTCGATGTCGACGCCGTAGCGCATCGCGTAGCGCGAGATCGGAATGCCGACGCCGAGGATGACAAGGCTGACCACCACGATCGCCCAGAAGGCGTTGACCGTGCCGTAGGACAGGGTGATGGCGCCGCCGATGGCTTCCAGCGCGAGAAACGAGATCGCGCCGATGGCGGTCTGGGCGATGCGGGAGGAGGAAAAACGGCGGGCCTTCTTGGCCGTGAACCGCAGCGCGTAATCCTCCAGCGTCTGGTTGGCGACCCACTGGTTGTAGTTTCGCCGGATTGGAAGAATGCGCTGCCGTGCCGTCATCTGGGGTGACTACTTTCTGCTCATCTGCCGGTTTTTTAAGCAGTGAATTTCGTGCGCTGCCCGGTGGCGGCCGAAGAACCCCGGAAGGCCGCCCTCAATCGGACGCGCTCCGATCGGGGCCTGTTCCCGCTTTGCACGGTTCATGCCGCCTTTTTGTCCAGTGGCGGGCGGGTGCCCGGCGCCGTGGGGGAAAATCTGCACGAATGCCGCAGCCACCTACGTCAATCGACGTATATGGCACTGCACAATATCGGCGGACCATTGCCCCCGATGGACCGGCCCGCTTCCAGGGGTCGGCCGCGGACCGATCACAGAGACCGATCACAGGGGGACTGCTGACATGACAACACAGGTTGCAGCTACGACCATCAAATACGTAAGGCGCGCCGTCGGCGCCGCCGCGCTCGCCGGCATGATGACGACCTCGCTGAGCGGTGCCGTATCCGCCCAGGAAGAGACCATCAAGGTCGGCATCCTGCATTCGCTCTCGGGCACCATGGCGATTTCGGAGACCACTCTGAAGGACGCCATGCTGATGCTCATCGACGAGCAGAACAAGAAGGGTGGCCTTCTCGGCAAGCAGCTTGAAGCGGTCGTCGTCGACCCGGCTTCCGACTGGCCGCTTTTCGCGGAAAAGGCCCGCGAGCTGATCTCGGTCAACGGCGTGGACGCGGTCTTCGGCTGCTGGACGTCGGTGTCGCGCAAGTCCGTGCTGCCGGTGTTCGAGGAGCTGAACTCGGTTCTCTTCTATCCCGTCCAGTACGAAGGCGAAGAGTCCCAGCGCAACGTGTTCTACACCGGTGCCGCTCCCAACCAGCAGGCCATTCCGGCCGTCGACTACCTGATGAACGAGGAAGGCGTCGAGCGCTGGGTCCTGGCCGGCACCGACTATGTCTATCCGCGCACGACGAACAAGATCCTGGAAGCCTACCTGAAGGCCAAGGGCGTCGCGGAA
>JBFHII010000227.1:0-5397 GCA_041596535.1 Breoghania sp.
CACCCCGGGTCGATAGTAGTCGCCGACGTCAGGATGCTCAGCGCGGATAAACTCCGCCAGCGGTTCGCCCATGCACAGGATATCGAGGCGGTCCGATCCGGCGTCCGCGCCCCCGCCAGGTGTCACGAGACCGCTGCCAAGGCCTGGCGCGCGGCCTGCGCGATGGCGTCCGTATCGCCGGCCTCCAGCGCCGCGACATCAATCAGCTTGCCGCCCATGCCGACGCAGATCGCGCCCGCATCGAGATAACTCCGGGCGTTGTCCGCGGTGATGCCGCCAGTCGGCATCAGGGCGATATCCGGGTAGACCGAACGCAGGGCCTTGAGGAAGGCCGGCCCGCCAAGCTGCCCGGCGGGAAAGATCTTGACCCCGGCAGCACCCATTTCATGCGCTGCGAGCACCTCGCTCGGCGTTGCCGCGCCCAGAAAGAACGGAATGCCCGCGTCGCGCGCCACATCGGCGACCGCGGGGCGCAGGGCGGGCGCCACGAGGAAGCGTGCGCCGGCGTCGATGGAGCGGCGCGCCTGATCGCTTGTCAATACGGTGCCCGCTCCCATCACGATACCATCGGTATCCGCGAAGCGCTCGATGACCGCCTCGCCCTGCGGCGTGGTCAGCGTCATCTCGATCAGTCGAAAGCCGCAATCGGCCAGCACGGCAATGGCCATTTCCGCCTGCGCGCGTTCAGGCGTGCGCACGACGGGCACGATGCGCGCACGCGCAAAATCCTCGAGCGACACGACGGCGGCAGGATGACCGGCAGAGGCGCCGGCAGAATGGACGGGGGTCATGGTGCTCTTCCCGGCTGAGATGCAGTTGGGTGCAGAACCGTTCCCGACCGCCGATCCGTTCGGCTCGGCCATGCTCCGATCGAGAGGCTCTGCAGCGTATGAAGCAAGGTCTAGCGCGAATTTCAATCGATTTAAATAGCGCGACGCCGGAAACTTTTCACGTCCCGTCGTGTGCCGCCAGCCCCGACCATCGGGCAACCAGCAACCATTGGGAATTCACAAACCGTTAATCATAAAGAACTTCAATCATTTTATAATTGGAAGCTTTTAATAACAGATATATTCACCCACCAGTAAAAATCTCCACTGGATACGGAGTATTTCAAAGAAAATACAGAATTCCGGCCAGAGACAACGAGGCACGGCCACACCTATCGCAACGTTCACATCGAGCGATCCGCCGCGTGACGGTGCTACTCCGCGCTCTCGCGGGTGTCAGAAAGGGCCTGATCATAAACAAAATAATGCGGCCGCCAGGATGCCTCGGGGGGGGGAATGCACCTGATGGCCGCGAGTCATTTCGGATATTATTATGGAAGACCACGTTCGCGTGGCTGCCGTCAGTCTACCACCGCGGCACGATGAAACCGATCCCAGAGAATACGGATGGATCAGCTGGCGGAGGCGGAGGTGTCCTGCCAGATCTTCTGCCGGTTTCGGATCTCGCGCGGCGCAGGTCCGAAGTAGCTCGGCGTCTTGACGAAATCGCGCGGCTGCAGGATCACCGTGGAGACACGCTGATACAGCGCCTTGGCGGAGATGGGCTTGGACAGAAGCTCATGAATGCCGAGACGGCGCGCCTCGATGATGCGACTGCGCTCGGTGTGACCGGTGACCATGATGATCGGAATGTAGGCGAACGGATTCTGCGGCGTGCGGATCATGCGTACCATGTCCGCGCCGTCCAGAATGGGCATCACCCAATCCAGGATCAAGATGTCCGGGTTGGCGCGCTCCATCGCTTCCAGGCCGGAAGCACCGTCTTCTGCCTCGACAATCCGCCGTGCGCCGAAACCCTGCAACATCGTGCGCAGGATCGTACGCATGTACGCACTGTCTTCCACAAGCAGAAAGGTGAGCGAAGCCAGATCAAGACTCACCGTGTATCACCTCCATGTCGCAAACCTTATCTCAGCCAAAGGTGAAGATTGGGTTATTCTGAGCCGCTCTCCCCCCCCGAAGAAAGCAGATTCAGGCCGCGCGACGAAATCCTCCAAAGCACTGACCAATTTAACGAAAGCAACGCCGCGCGGGATCAGGCACCAGGCTTCGCGCGGCCCTTGCCGCGCGTGCGACAATGACAAAACGCCGCGCATGGCCGAATTTCCGCGCTGTTGGGCGTCTGCAGCATTGCCCGGCCCACGACGAAATGACATCGTGCGGGAGACCACGTCCAGAGACCTCGTCCGGGACCCTGCCCGAGGCCTCGCAACACAAACGCAAGGCAGGCGCCCGAACGGCGTCGACCACCTCCGAGCAGCAGGCATCCCATGAATGTCGCCGAATGGCTTCGCCGAACGGGACGGATAGCCCCAGATGCAACGGCGCTCCTGCGCGGCACGGTCCCTGTCGCATCGTATTCAGAGTTCGCCGACAGCGCCGCGCGGATCGCCACCGCCCTGTCGGAACGACATGGCATCGCACCGGGCGAGCGCGTCGCCGTCTACATGCCCAACTGCACCGAATATCTTGAGGTTCTCTACGGCACATGGCACGCGGGCGGCGTCGTGGTGCCGATCAACTACAAGCTGCATCCCAACGAAGCGGCATGGATCATCGAAAATTCCGGCGCCCGGGTGGTGATTGCCGATGCCGGTTCGCATGAGGAAATCCGCCGGCTGACATCGGCCGCGGACGCGGTCACGCTTAGTATCGCCGGCGATGATTTTGCGGAGATGCGGCGCGCCGCTCCGATGCCCATGCCGGTGGAGCGTGGCCGCGATGATCTCGCCTGGCTGTTCTATACGTCGGGGACAACGGGGCATCCCAAGGGCGTGATGATCTCGCACGGCAACATCCACGCCATGACCTTCGCGTACTTCGTCGATGTCGACGAGGTGATGCCCGCGGACGCCGCGCTCTATGCCGCACCCATGTCGCACGGCGCCGGGCTCTACAACTTCATGCATGTCCTGCGCGCGGCCCGCCACGTGGTCCCCGACAGCGGCGGGTTCGACCCGGCCGAAATCCTGAGCCTCGGCAAACAACTGAACAATGTCTCCATGTTCGCGGCGCCCACCATGGTGCGGCGGCTGGTCGATCACGCCGGAACCGAGGGTGCCGATGGCGCGGGACTGCGCACCATCGTCTATGGCGGCGGACCGATGTATGTCGCCGACATCGAGGACGCGGTTGCGACCCTCGGCGCACGGTTCGTGCAGATCTACGGCCAGGGCGAGTGCCCGATGGCGATCACCGCGCTGAGCCGCGCGCTTGTCATGGACCGCACGCATCCGCGCTGGCGGGAACGGCTCGGATCCGTCGGGCTGGCGCAATCCTGCGTCGAGGTCGGCATCGCGGGCGAGGACGGGAACATGCTGCCGGCCGGCGAGAAAGGCGAGATCGTCGTCCGGGGCGCACCCGTGATGCTCGGCTACTGGCGCAACCCGGTTGCCACGGCCAGCACGATCCGCGATGGCTGGCTGTGGACCGGCGACGTCGGCGTCCTGGACGAAGACGGTTTTCTCACCCTGACCGACCGCTCCAAGGACGTGATCATTTCGGGCGGCACCAACATTTATCCGCGCGAGGTCGAGGAGGTGCTGCTGCGCCATCCGGCGGTCGGCGAGGTCTCCGTGATCGGACGCCCCGATCCGGAATGGGGCGAGGTTGTGGTCGCCTTCGTCGTCGCCCGTCCCGGGATGGTTGTCTCGGAAGCGGATCTTGATCGCCATTGCCTCTCGACCATGGCGCGGTTCAAACGCCCCAAAGCATATTTCCTCGTCGACGAACTGCCCAAGAACAACTACGGCAAGGTGCTCAAGACAACCCTCCGCGCACGCCTTGCCGAAACAGCAACACCATCGGAGATGATTGAATGAACAACGACTTCCTGCGCAATCGCACCGCCCTTGTCACAGGCTCCGTCCAGGGTATCGGCCGGGCCATCGCATCGACCCTGGCGCAAGCCGGCATGCGCATCGCAGTGCATGGCCTGGCGACACCCGACGAAGCCGAAGAAGCCGTTGCGGCGATGCTTGAAGCCGGCGCCCCGGAAGCCCGCTTTTTTGGCGCCGACATGCGCGATCCGGACGAGATTGATGCCATGATGGACGCCATCGTCGAATGGGGAGGCGTCGACGTGCTGGTCAACAACGCAGGCATCCAGAAGACCGCCAGCCTGCCGGACCTGACGCCGGAAATCTGGAATGCTGTACTGGCCGTCAACCTGTCGGGCGCGTTTCACACCATGCGCCGGGCGTTGCCGGAAATGGCCAAGAACGGCTACGGCCGCGTGGTCAATATCGCCTCGGTTCACGGACTGGTCGCCTCGACGAACAAGGCACCCTACGTTGCCTCAAAATTCGGTCTGGTCGGCCTGTCAAAGGTCGCAGCGCTCGAATACGCCAGCACCGGCACACGGGATTCCGGCGGCGTCACGATCAACTGCATCTGCCCGGGCTGGACCGAGACCGCGATCATCGAACCGCAGATCCTCGCCCGCGCGGCGGAACTCGGGGGCGATCGGGACGCCGGCGTGGCCGGCATCCTTTCGGAAAAGCAGCCCAGCCTGCGGATATCGCAGCCAGAAGAGATCGGAACAGCCGTACTGTGGCTCGCCTCGCCGATCGCGCACAACATCACCGGCATTTCCCTGCCGATTGACGGTGGCTGGACGGCCCAGTAGCGTTTCGGCGAATCTGTCAGCCTGCCCGATCTTCAGATCCGATATGATCTATGTCGTGGCACGGCAAAAATACTGCGCCCATATTCGGCGCGACGAAACCGCAACGCGAGCGGATCCCGGGAGAGCCGGGATCCGCTCGGCGGTACCGACGGTCCAGACAAGCGCGACAAACTGCCATTCGACACGGACCGCAAAGCGCGATAATCTGCTGATTAGAATTAGTAAAAGGACGGACTGATGGATTATCAGGCCATATTCGAGACGGCCGTCGGCGCGCTGCGCGAAGAAAAGCGCTACCGGGTCTTCGCGGATCTGGAACGGGTATCGGGACGTTTTCCCTATGCCATCTGGCGAGCGGACAACGGACTGGAACGCGAGATTTCCGTCTGGTGCTCTAACGACTATCTCGGCATGGGGCAACATCCGGATGTGACCGGCGCCCTCAAGGACGCCGTCGACCGGATGGGCGCAGGCGCGGGCGGCACACGCAACATCTCAGGCACCAACCATCCGCTGGTGGAACTGGAAGCCGAGCTTGCGGATCTGCACGGAAAGGAGGCCGCCCTGGTCTTTACCTCCGGCTTCGTCTCCAACGAGGCGGCGATCTCGACCATCGCCAAGCTGCTGCCGGATTGCCTGATCCTCTCCGACCAGCTCAACCACGCCTCGATGATCGCGGGCGTGAAGAGCTCGGGGATGCACAAGCAGGTCTGGCGCCACAACGACCTGGACCATCTCGAAGAGCTTCTCAAGGCCGCA
>JBFHII010000228.1:0-5390 GCA_041596535.1 Breoghania sp.
CCAAACGTGAACAATGCCCAGATGAGAACAATGCATGGGCGCGGTTTTCCGCGGCAGCGGGTATCGCAGACATGGCTGCGGATTGTCAGGCGGCGGTGACCGGCCGTAAGGTAAGGTCGAAATCCTGCGGGCACGGGAGAGAGCGGCAATCTCCTGCCGTGAAATGGGCGTCGGCCAGGCGATGAGCACCTGCCGCCCCAGCGGTCCCGGAACTAAGGGCATGGCATGAGCATTGAATTTCTTCTGACATCGATCGTCGTGGTGATGCTGCCCGGAACCGGAGTGCTCTACACGCTGTCGATCGGGCTGGGGCAGGGCGCGCGGGCCGGTGTCGTCGCCGCCTTCGGCTGCACGCTCGGCATCGTGCCCACGGTCCTCGCCAGCATCCTCGGACTCGCGGCCCTGCTGCACACAAGTGCCGTCGCCTTCCAGGTGATCAAGTATCTCGGCGTCGCGTATCTGTTCTTCATGGCATGGAGCATGCTGCGCGAAGGCGGCGCACTGGCGGTCTCTGGCAAGGCACGCAAGGTCGCGCCGGGACGCATCATTCTCGACGCCGTGCTGCTCAACGCCCTCAACCCGAAGCTTTCCCTGTTCTTTCTTGCTTTCCTGCCGCAGTTCATTCCCGCGGGCACGGCCAGCCCGATGACGTTGCTGCTGCTGCTCGCGGGAACCTTCATGGCGCTGACCTTCGTGGTTTTCGCCGGATACGGCCTGTGTGCCTCGCTGGCGCGCAGCTACGTCGTCTCGCGGCCGGCCGTGATGCTGTGGCTGCGGCGGTCGTTCGCTGCGACCTTCGGACTGCTCGGCATCCGCCTGGCGCTGGCAAGCCGTTGACGAGCGTGGGCAACCGTCCGGGACGCATTGCCGGGCACGATTGCCGAAAAACCTGCCACAATGCGTTGGTGACCATTGTCACTTCAATCCGAGCCCGCGATGCGGCACAATCGCGGGCGCCGGAGTCGTGCCGGTGACCACGAGCGCTGGAGAAACCCGCCGGATGGATGAAGTCGCGGAATTCCTGGAAAAAAGCTTTTCGTTGCAGGGGCTGGACCCGGGACTGGCGCAGAAGCTGTTTGCGCTGGCGCATACCACGCAGGTCAAGGCGGGGACCATGCTGTTTGAATCCGGTGATCCGGGGAACGGCTGCTACCTGGTGCTTGAAGGGTCGCTGAAGGTCTCGATGCTGTCCGTCGACGGCGACGAACAGCTTCTGGCCGTGCTCGGCCCGGGGCACATCGTGGGCGAACTTGCGTTGCTGGACGGCCGGCCGCGTTCGGCCAGGGTCAGCGCGTTGAAGGCCTCGCGCCTGTCGTTCGTCGATCGCGGCGCGTTCGAGCGCTTTGCCGATGCCAATCCCGCCGTCTACCGGCACATGCTGAAGATCGTCGGCGGGCGTCTGCGCCAGGCCAATGACGTGCTGGCGGCGCGCTCGTTCCTGCCGCTCCCCGGCCGTGTCGCCCAGACGCTGTTGCAGCTCGCCGAGATTTTCGGCAAGCCGCTGGATGGCGGCCGGCTGCTGATCAACTACAAGCTCTCGCAGGGCGACATCGCCAATATGGCGGGCGCCGCGCGCGAGAATGTCAGCCGGGTGCTGAACGACTGGCGGCGCGCCGGCACGATCAGCCGAATTTCCGGATATTATTGCATCGAGGATCGCGAGCGGCTGGAAAAGGCCTCCGCCGTGTGAGGCGAAGGCGTTTCCGGCCCGTGTTGCTCAGTCCGCCTGCTCGGCGTCCTGCCGTACCACCTGCACATGCGGATAGGGGATCGAAATCCCGGCCGCGTCGAGTGCTTCCTTGAGCTTCTTGGTCAGATCGAACTTCAGCGCCCAGTAGTCGGATGCCGCGCACCACACCCGAAGGGTCACGTCGACCGCGCTGTCACCCAGGTTGGTGATGGCGACAAAGGGCTCGGGCATGGCGTGGATGCGTGCGTCGGCGCCGATCGTCTGGCGGAACGTCGCCATGGCGGCATCCATGTCGTCGTCGTAGCTGATGCCGATGGTGATATCGACGCGCCGCGTCGGGTGGGCCGAATAGTTGCGCACCGAGGCGCCCCAGGCCTGGCTGTTGGGCACGATGATCTGCACGTTGTCCGGCGTGGCCAGTTCGGTGAGGAACAGCGACAGCGCCTTGACCGTTCCCGATTCCCCGGCCACCTCGACATAGTCGCCGACGCGGAAGGGGCGGAAGATCAGCAGCATCACGCCCGCCGCCACGTTCGACAGCGTGCCCTGCATCGCCAGGCCGATGGCCAGGGAGGCAGCGCCGAGGACGGCGATGAGGCTGGTCGTCTGGAACCCGAACAGCTGCAGCACCGAGATGACGACGACCGCCAGCACGAAATAGCGCGCCGTGGAGGCGGCAAAGCCGGTGATGGTCTCATCCACGTGATCGGTGCGCCGGAGCGCGGAGCGGACGCCGCGGCCGATCATGCCGGCCGCTATCCAGCCGACGATCAGCATGATGATGGCGTAGATCACACTGAGGCCGTAGGTGGTCAGAATTTCAACCACCGCCATCATCTGGGCGGTGACGACGTCCTTGGTCTGCAGCAGTTGGGATTCCATGGGGCACTCTTCGCGTCATTGATTTTATGACCGGACCGTAGCGGATACCGCCGGCATATCAACCGCGCGGGCGTTGAAATCTCACGCATTGGCCGGAGGCACGCTAATCGCGCAAGGCCACGTCGAGAGCGGCTTGCGCGTACTCAAGCAGCGTGTCGCCGTCGTCCAGCATGTCGTCGGGCACATGCACCAGGCGCGGCACGTTCACCCGCTTGCCCTGCTTCTCGTAGGAGAAGATCTCTCCGCCTGCATCGATCAGCCGTTGCCGCAGGGCTGCGTCGGTGACCAGATACAGCCGCTCGCGCAGGACCATTGCGAAGTGGGTTCCCCCGCACCGCAGGCTGTAGCCGCTGAACATGCGGCGCGCATCAAGCGCGCCAAGCGGCGCCAGGAGATCGAACAGATGGTCGCGAAACTGGATCGACGGGGCGGCCATGAGCGGTCCTCGGCAAGGGCTTGAATCGAGACACCGGCTAGAGGCACCGGCTTGCCGGGGGCGGGTGCGCCGGATACACCTTTCATCGGGAACAATCATAGGCGACCGCCGAAAGCAAGAAAACGGAGTGCACGGGGACATGAGCGACGAGCCGCGCGGAGACCTGACGACGAGAACCCTTGCCATGCCGGCGGACACCAATCCCGAAGGCGACATCTTTGGCGGATGGGTGATGTCGCAGATGGATATCGCAGGCGGCCTGTGTGCCGCCCAGCGCGCCAAGGGCCGCGTCGTGACCGTGGCGGTCGACGCCATGCACTTCATTCGTCCGGTCAAGGTCGGCGATGTCCTGTGCGTCTACACGGAACTGCAACGCATCGGCCGGACATCCGCGACGGTGCATGTGGAAGCCTGGGCGCTGCGCGCGCAGTCGACGCATCGCGAGAAGGTCATCCAGGCCAGCTTTTCCTATGTGGCAGTCGACGGCAGCGGCCGCCCGCGTCCGGTGCCTGAGGAATAGCCACGGCCATCCGCCCTGCCGGCGTTGCCCATGCCGGGGTGGAACCTCGGGATTGCCGTCAAGGCCACTGGCGCACCGACTGATCGGCCATGCCGTATTCGGGACCGAGATTCAATAGTGCGGAGGCTTGGTGACCGGCACGGTGCCGTCACCGAGATCCTGCAGTTCCTCGACATGTTCGACTAGCGCCGTCATGCGCCGGGTCAGCCGCTCGATCTGGCGCGCCTGCTCCGTGACGACGCCGTTCAGTTCGTCGATGGTATGCGCCTGGTGCGCAACCTCGGTTTCCAGTTTCTCGATGCGTTCGCGCGTGTCGTCGCTCATTCCGGTCCCCGCCATCCGATGGCTCGCCATTCCCTGTGGCTGTGGCTTATCAAAAGCGGGCTGGGAAGGGAACGCGACCGGACAACAAAAAAGGGCGGCCCGAAGACCGCCCTTTCGCATTTCAGGTGAACCGGATTTCTTAGAAGTCCATGCCGCCATCCGACATCGGCTTGCCGAATGTCGGGGACAGGTACATGTGCGCAGCAAAAAGGGCGGCCCGAAGACCGCCCTTTCGTATTTCGGATGAACCGGACTTCTTAGAAGTCCATGCCGCCCATGCCGCCGCCCGGCATTGCCGGAGCCGCAGATTCCTTCTTCGGCAGCTCGGCGACCATCGCTTCGGTGGTGATCAGCAGGCCGGCGACCGATGCCGCATCCTGGATCGCCGTGCGCACGACCTTGGTCGGGTCGATGATGCCGGCTTCGATCATGTTCACGTAAGCTTCGTTCTGAGCATCGAAGCCGAGGCTTTCGTCGCTCTCCATCAGCTTGCCGACGACGATCGAGCCTTCAACGCCGGAGTTGTCGGCGATCTGGCGGATCGGGGCTTCAAGCGCGCGCAGCACGATCTTGATGCCGGCCATGATGTCGGCGTTGTCGGACGACAGTCCGGAAACGGCCTTCTTGGCGCGCAGCAGCGCGGTGCCGCCGCCGGTCACGATGCCTTCTTCCACGGCCGCGCGGGTCGCGTTGAGGGCATCGTCGACGCGATCCTTCTTTTCCTTCACCTCGATCTCGGTTGCACCGCCGACGCGCAGGACGGCAACGCCGCCGGCGAGCTTTGCGAGGCGCTCCTGGAGCTTCTCGCGGTCGTAGTCGGAGGTGGTTTCCTCGATCTGCGCCTTGATCTGACCAACGCGGCCTTCGATGTCGGCCTTTTCGCCAGCGCCATCAACGATGGTGGTGGTTTCCTTGGTGATCGCAACCTTCTCGGCGGTGCCGAGCATGTCGAGGGTGACGTTCTCGAGCTTGATGCCGAGGTCTTCGGAGATCACCGTGCCGCCCGTCAGGATGGCGATGTCTTCCAGCATGGCCTTGCGGCGGTCGCCGAAGCCCGGTGCCTTGACGGCGGCGATCTTCAGGCCGCCACGCAGCTTGTTGACGACGAGCGTGGCCAGAGCCTCGCCTTCGACGTCTTCCGAGATGATGACGAGCGGCTTCGAGGTCTGAACGACAGCCTCGAGGATCGGCAGCATGGCCTGCAGGTTGGACAGCTTCTTCTCGTGCAGGAGGATGTAGGCATCTTCCAGGTCAGCAACCATCTTGTCCGGGTTGGTGACGAAGTAGGGCGACAGGTAGCCGCGGTCGAACTGCATGCCCTCTACGACTTCCAGCTCGGTCTCGGCGGTCTTGGCTTCCTCGACGGTGATGACACCCTCGTTGCCGACCTTCTGCATCGCCTTGGCGATCATCTCGCCGTTTTCGACTTCGCCGTTTGCCGAGATCGTGCCGACCTGGGCAACTTCCTCGGAGGTCTTGATCTTCTTGGTGTTCTTGTTGAGGAACGCGACGACTTCCGAAACCGCGAGGTCGATGCC